>SBAV01000541.1 GCA_005239965.1 Methylobacter tundripaludum | reverse complement strand
GCAAAACATCCGTTCGCGCCTAATTAATCATTCAGTTAGTTTTTTCGGATATCAAAAATACCTCGTTTACCGGGGTATTTTTTTGCCTGAAAAATGGTGAATATCTGCCGCACTCAGTTTGCCAGAATGCAAGGCACTGGCAACCAGGGCTTGGCCAATACCCGCGATTTGCAAGTCAATTAAGTCTCGAACATCCCTGACTCCGCCCGCTGCAATAAAATTTTTTGTAGGGAATTGTTGACAAAACCGGCGCAGTTTCTCAAAATCAGGCCCTTTCGTACTGCCAACATGAGCTAACGTCATGATAATAATATCGTTGGGCCACAGCGCCGAGCTATCGAACAGGCTTTTTGCCCCCAACATTTCGTCACCTTTATAATCCAACGATAAAATAAACTTACCGTTAAAGGCGTTAAACTCTGCAATCGTATTTTCGCTGTAAGATTCGCTACCCAGTACCGGCATACAATTGCTCAAATGTGCCGCACGTTTGCGGTACGGTAAATAGCCCTGATCCACCCAAAACATGATCCGTGGATAACAACGCAACAAAGCATTAATGGTATCATCATGATTACCCTGACCGGTAAGCGCATCCAGATCGGCAATGTAAAAGGTATCAAATGCATATAACGATAAAAAAGCACGAATAACCTGATCGACATTGGAAGACCGGCACAACGATGACTGAATCGACTGGTAGTGTTCACGCTGGCCTTGCTGGGCATGAACGACCACGCCGTTTTTTAAATCAATAACCGGGATTATTTTCACAATAAAATTAAGGCTCTGTAGAGACAAGGTAAGCATGAAAATTCTGATCTTTGAGTATATCACCGGCGGTGGGTTTAATAAGCAAGAATTGCCTGACGCTTTAAAACGCGAAGGCTGCCTGATGCTACAGGCCTTGCTGGATAACTTTGCAGCAATCAATACCATCGATTTGCTGGTAATGCTGGATCATCGCCTAGTGGGCACGGTGGACACCCTGCATTATGACTGTGCTGTTATCGATGCGTCACAAGACTGCCACGAAGAGTTTGCCTGGCTTATCCAGCAATGTGATGCCGTATGGCCGATAGCTCCTGAATTTGACGGCATTTTGCAAGCTCTCTGCGAATCCGTTGAAGCTGCCGGCAAACGTCTCTTAAGCTCCCCCAGCAGTGTGGTAAAAATAACAGGCAATAAATACCTTACCTACCAGCATTTACAAAAATACGCTATTGCAACTGTCCCGACCTGCCTGCTTGCTGCCGATGAAACACTCAGCCGTGATATTCCCGCCATTATGGCTTCACATTATCCCACTGACACCAGCGAATGGATAATTAAATCCATAGACGGCGTAGGTTGTATTGACAGCTGGATAATCACAGATTTGCAAGAAATTGCAGCAATAAGCGACAAAGAAAACTACATTATTCAACCCCACCTGCATGGCCGAAAAACCAGCCTGTCCTGTCTCTTTAAGAATGGCCTGGTCTGGATCATCAGCGTTAACGAACAACAGTTCAAGATTCTGGATAAACGCTATCATTTATCCGCCATCGTTGTTAACAAAAATCCCGATATCGGTCACTACCAGAATTTGGCTGATGATATTGCCTATGCTTTTCCCGATTTATGGGGCTATGTGGGTATCGATTTAATTGAAACACCAGTACAAACATGGGTATTGGAGATTAACCCTCGCCTGACCACGGCTTTTGTGGGCATTCAAGCTGCGTTGGGTATCAATGTTGCTGATACCGTATTGCAGCTGCTGGTGGGTGCGCCCAAACTAAAGCCGCAGTGTAACAAGCTCATCACCGTTGCCATCCAGTAGACATAGTTGTGCAAAATAATATTGTCGGTTGGGACATCGGTGGCGCTCACCTTAAAGCAGTAGCGATTAATCAGGCTGGCGAGATTGTTGCTATTTTTCAGCAGCCCTGTCCACTATGGAAAGGGCTTGATCAATTACAGTTCGCCGTAAACGCGGTTATGCGGGCTTTAAACAGTTTCTCGATACACCGGCACGCTATCACGATGACCGGTGAACTGGTGGATTTATTCACAAACAGAGATGACGGCGTAAGGCAAATTATCGACACCATGGTCACTCTCTTGCCGGGCATAGAGATCGCTATTTTTGCAGGACACGCAGGGTTTGTGCGTCCCGAACAGATTGGCGCTCAACATTATCCAGCAATTGCGTCTGCCAACTGGTTAGCCAGTGCCTTGTTTGCGGCACAAAGTGCCGGTAACGGTTTATTTGTCGACATTGGCAGCACCACGACCGACATTCTGCTGTTACAGGATCGACAGGTGATGGCGCAAGGCTATAGTGACTACCAGCGCCTTATTTCTCAGGAACTCATTTACACCGGCGTCATCAGAACCGCCGTGATGGCCGTAGCGCGTACAGTCCAGGATGAAGGCCATACCGTCGGGGTGATGGCAGAATATTTCGCCACGATGGCGGATGTCTATCGCTTGACCGGCGAGCTGAATGAACAACACGACCAAGCCGACAGCGCCGACGGCGCTGAAAAAACGCTGCCCGCCAGCGCTCGGCGACTGGCACGCATGATAGGGTGTGATTTTGCCAACGATGCCTTACCCCGCTGGCAACGCCTGGCCAAAAACATTCGCCAGCAACAATTACAACACATACAAAGCGGCTGCCAAACACAGCTGCATCCCAGTCGCAGTGCTGAACCTGTTGTCTTTATTGGCGCGGGTGTGGGGCGGTTTTTAGTTAGAGAAATTGCCCTGAATCTAGGGCATCCTTACGTAGATTTTTCCAGTTTATCTGCAACAGCCTCACTTCAGTTTGATCTAACTGCATCGGATTGTGCCCCAGCCGTTGCAGTAGCGTATCTGGCAAGCGAGAAAACCCTGAATGAGCCCGCTGTTTCCTGCCCTGTAAACAGTATTTTAGAACCCTTGGTACTGATGGGATGCACAGACGCGACAAGCGGTTAACATGCCGTACTAATCCTTTACCCAGACTAGGGTTTAGATTATTATTAACAAAGTTACAATTTTATTAATGAACTTTAAGGTACCTGAATATGGCAAATAATTTTTTCGGAAAACTTCGTGGCTTAGTTAGCAGTGCTTGGTCTGAGGCAGACACTGAGCCAACTCATAACGCCCCCACTCCTGCACAAAGTGCTGGCAAGCCTTCCAGCGTAGAAAGATACCTGGCAAAACAAGCTGCAGCGCAAGCAGTGACAGAGGGGAAAGCATTGACCGGTGTTGAAAAATATATGGCTAGAATAGCCGGTGCAACGCAAGCTGCTGAAGTTTCCACAGGGCCTTTAACCAGTGTTGATAGATACTTGGCAAGACAAGCGGGCACACTAAAAGCTGAACCTGCTAAGCCTGCTGCTCCTTTAAGCAAAGTCGACAAATATTTGGCCAGCCATCCTGCCCCAACTAAAGAAAAAGTGGCTCCGGCAAAAAAAGCAGAAGAAACGGTAAAAGAAGCTCCAGCAGCAAAAAAAAAAAATGAAGTAACGGAAATAACGGAACAAGCTGAACTTGCGCCCAAAGAAACAGTAAAAGAAGAAGCGCCTGTTAAAGTCGAAAAAGAAATAACGAAAAAAAGCCCTGTTAAGGTCGTAGACTTATCTGTTGGCGCAACGCAATGCCAAGCCGGTACCACAAAAGGAACGCAGTGCCGCAATACGTTGCGCCTTAACCAGTTACAACAAACGATTAATGATAAGACATATTTATTTGCTGCCTGTAACCAACACAACAACGCTGCATTTAAGCCTTTTAAGCCAGTTTAATATATAAATGTTTCATTGGCCAGCATAAGGTCATATTGGTATTGTCGTTGATGCACAGAGAAGGCTAAACACAGACAAAAAACTAGTGTGGAACTATTCTGGGAATATTTCCTTTTTTGGTAGTACAAGATTTAATGACAACATAATTTGGTTATGATGACTCATTTTAATTTTATTAGAGTGAGTCATGAAAAAATTACTGTTTGCAACGCTTGGGCTGTTAAGTCTGGTGTCCCGACCGGGTTTTGCCGAAGAACAACCCCCTGTTGACTTAGGTGAAATGGAGGTTGTGGGCGTTACGCCCATACCCGGCAGTTTTGTTTCCGCCGAAAAAATACCCGCTAATATTCAAACGATTTCCTCCGATCAATTACAAAAAGCGCAAACCATTTCTCTTTCCGATTACATCAACCGGTATTTGGGTAGCGTACATGTCAACGAGGCGCAAAATAACCCCTTACAGCCGGATATTTCCTATCGGGGCTTTGTCGCATCGCCACTGATGGGCTTGCCGCAAGGCCTCTCCACTTATGTCAATGGCGTCAGATTTAACGAGCCCTTTGGTGATACCGTAAACTGGGATCTTATCCCGCAAGGTGCCATTGACACCATGGCCTTGTTTCCAGGCTCCAATCCCGTATACGGCTTAAATACTTTAGGCGGTGCTATCTCCATTAAAACCAAAACCGGTTTTTCTGCACCTGGCCATCAACTGGAAGTTTATGGCGGCTCTTGGGACAGACATTCGGAGGAATTAACCAGCGGCTGGAATAATGGCACTTGGGGTTATTTCCTGGATGTACACAATTTTGCCGAAAATGGCTGGCGTAATTTCTCACCGACTAAAGCCAAACAAGTTTTAGGTACCTTAAGTTGGCAAAATGACCGGGGTAATTTAGACTTAACCCTCGCCGCCAATGACAATGATTTGCGCGGTAACGGTGCCGTACCGGTACAACTACTGGAGCAAAACCGAAAAGCGGTATTTACCCACCCAGACCAAACCGTTACCCGCATGTTCTTTTCCCAGTTAAGCGGCAGTTACAGTCTGACTGATGCCATTCAATTGAGTGGTAACGCTTATTTCCGGCAAAACCGTATCAGGACCTTTAACGGCGATGACAGTGATTATGACGAATGTGAATCAAACGCTTCTTTCCTCTGCGATGAAGACGGGGAGATTGTCGAAGATATCAATGGCAACCAAATAGCCGCCAGTGATGATCTGATTGGTGCAACCAACAATACCAGTGCTACCCAAATGCGTAGCCAAGGCGGCACCCTGCAAGCCGTATTCGATCAGGACTTATTCGGCCATCAAAACAATCTCACTGTTGGCACCAGTTATGACTATGCCAAAGTCCATTTTGCCTCGGATACAGAATTGGCCAGATTAACTGCTGACAGGGGCACAGTTGGCGGCAATGTTTTTGTGGATGATTCCAAAGTACGCCTACACACTGACACGTCAACCGTCGGTGTCTATCTGACAGACAGCTTTTCAATCACCGATAAGCTTACGGCTACCATCGGAGGCCGTTACAACTACAGTCATATCAACATGACCGACAAATACATTAACGACCCTGAAAAAACCCTTAACGGCTCGCATACCTTTGAAAGGCTTAATCCTTCAGCAGGATTAACCTATCAAGTTTTCAAAAACTTAGGCGTATACGGCAGTTACAGTGAATCAGCCCGTGCCCCGACCCCCATGGAACTCAGCTGCGCAGATCCTGAAGCACCGTGCAAGCTACCCAATTCTTTTGTTGCTGACCCGCCTTTAAACCAAGTAGTCGCCAAAACTTGGGAAGCCGGTGTTAGGGGCGACTTAAACCGCCTGATTCCTAACCAAGGTGATTTGAAATGGAACTTGGGCTTCTTTCATACCATTAACCACGATGACATTATTTTTAATCGCGGTGGTGACAGTGTTTCCGAAGGCTATTTTAGCAATGTCGGCCAAACACGCCGTTACGGGATAGAGTCGGGCGCAACAGCCAATTTTCCGCAATTGTTTAGCACTATTGACGACTGGCATTTTTCTACCAACTACACCTATCTTAATGCCCGATTTCAAGATAGTTTCGATATACAGCATCCTACTGCGGTGGATGCCAATGACGATCCCATTCGCGCCACAGTGAACAAGGGCGACAGGATTCCCGGCATCCCTGAACATATTTTTAAAGCGTCCCTCGGTGTCGACCTGTGGCAAAAATTCTCACTGGGCATTAACGGTACTTACAGCGGCAATCGTGCATTTCGGGGTGATGAAGCCAATCTGACTGCAAAACTCGGCGGTTACTGGTTATTTAATGCGACAGCAGAATATAGGTTCAACAAACATCTCAGCCTGTTTGGCAAACTGGACAATATATTTGATACCCATTACAACAGTTTTGGCGTTTATGGCCAAGCTCAAGAAGTATTGCCTGGCTTTGATGATGGCCGTTTTGTATCGCCAGGCGCACCTAGGGCGGGCTGGATAGGTGTACGGTTAACTATGTAATCTAAACTGCATCCAATAGACAAAGTTTGCGCCACCCGCCACAGGGTGGCCTATATTATTGGTACTGGCTTAGATAAAATGCAAAAACGCCAGACAATAAAAAGCCCGCATAAAGCGGGCATTTTGATAGCGTTAAAATCAATTTTAACCTTGACGTTTATCTTTTCGCGCTAGATTCTTCGCCAACTTCCCATTCCTCAGTGGCAACCTCTATAATCTTACCGCTTTTAGCATCTACTTCGACTTTGGTTTCTAGCTTTTTGTCACTGACAATGTCTAATTCATAGCTGGCATCGCCATTTGCCTCAATTTCATATTCAACTTCTTGCACCTTACCTGGGTACGCTTTTAAAGCAATAGCAATAGCCTCTGCTTCAGAAACCTTCCGCTGCTTTTTAAATACCTCGTTATCAGCACTCGCCACTTCGCCTTCTTGCTCGAAAATTTTTCCATCCGCGGCGTTGCACATAAATTCCCATTCAGCACCACTTTCGTCTTTTATTTCGATTTCATAAAAAGACTTGCCCGCCGCGCTTAATTTTTCAAGTTTAATAAATTCGCCAATTTTTTGTTTTTGCACAGCCGACATGCAGTTATCTATTGTTTGACTTTCCGCTTCGGCTAAAGAAATATTTAGGACAATAGCGATAATAGCCAGTGTGCAGGTGCTAATTTTTTTCATCTTATTCTCCAGATTAAATAATAGGAAAAATTCCCAGTGTCTGTTCATTATAGAACGTCGGTGCCTGTTATCAATTAGAAAAGGCGTAGAGCATAACCACATCTCGTATCATTTTTGATTTTAAAAAAATGAAAAATACAAAGCAGCTGGCTTTTTTCGCTAAAAATCAGAGAAATCATCGTAAAAGACAAAAAATAAAAAAATGATGTATATGGATTTTATTTATGCGCCAATGCCGTTATAAGTTCTAAAATCTAGAACCTATATATTCGATTAAATAAGGAAAAAGTCCCATATATTAAATGATTACTTGATGCGATAATTTTTTAGGATATTGGTTCAAGTAATTTTTCAGGAATCGTGTAAAAAATATCAACGGGGGCAGGAGCCTCCGGCTATGAAAACCTTATTTTTTACTTGCTAAGCTACCGCCTACCCCAATCCAATGCTTCAAACAACATAATCATGAGCTTACGCTACCAAATAAACATCAGAATATTGCTTTCATCCCTGTGCATATTGTTGTTGGGTGGCTCAATCGCAGCATGGCAAGCCCGTAACTCGGTCAATAAAGAAGTCGAATCATCCATTAACCTGGCGGCACAACTTATTTCCTTTACTTTTTTACAAACCTCACAGACACCTCAAACACCTATCGATTGGATAGCACATCTGAATGCCCTAAAAGAAGCTAGGCATTTGAATATTCAACTCCAGGCACCCAGTGGACAAACTGCCCATTTTAACTCTAAAAAACAGTTTGCATCTATCAATGAAGCACCGCCACAATGGTTTATCCGCCTGGTTGAAAGCGAACACCCAAAAACAGAACGCCCTATTATTGCCGCCGATGGCCAACAATTGACTTTGATTATCCAGGCTAATCCAATGGATGAAATCACCGAAGCCTGGCAAGAAAGCCAAGCTTTTTTCGCTTCTGTTTTGTTGCTGGCGCTGTTTACCTTTTTGGCAGTCAACCTGGCTTTTAATAAAGCCTTAAAATCCATTACCACTATCGTCAATGCATTAAGAATCATTGAAACAGAGGATTATCAACACAAACTCCCTAACTTTCCCATCCATGAATATGACCGTATTGCCAAGGCCATCAACCATTTGACCGATCAGCTCAGTGCCAGCCAGCAGGAAAACAGGGCCTTAACACAACATTCACTCGCCATACAAGAAGACGAGCGGCAAAAACTTTCACAGGAACTACATGATGAACTCAGTCAATCATTGACAGCCATTAAAGTTATGGCGGCAACCTGTGCCCGGCCAAAAGCTGATATTGCAAAGACGACACAGACCATCATCGACGTATGCGATCATTTGATCACGATTGTACGCTCCATGATGCACCAATTACATCCATTGATACTGACTGAGCTAGGCTTAAAGGCCACAATGGAAGATTTGGTATACCATTGGTCGATAAGAAACCCAGAGTTAAAAGTGGTTTTGGACTGCTCGAATGGTGTTGATGAGCTAGGGCAAAACATTGCTATCCAGTTATTTAGGGTTGTGCAAGAATGCCTGACCAATATTATTCGGCACGCACAAGCTACACAAGCACACATTACTATGGCCATTAATCCAGAAACAAACCGGCTGCATTTAAAAATCATTGATAATGGCCAAGGCTGCGATCGCGAGCCAATAAACCACGGCTTTGGTTTACTGAGTATGAAGGAGAGAATCAAAAGTTTAGGAGGACAATTAACATATCATTCTGTACCACAACAAGGTCTGTCTATCATTGCGAGTATTCCACTGTCATGAAAGCACCCATCAACGTTCTCCTGGTAGATGACCATGCGATTGTTCGGGCTGGGTTTCGTATGTTGCTCTCCACTGAAGACAGTATTGAAGTGATAGCCGAAGCAGGACGTGGCGAGGAAGTTTGGCAACTGTATTTAGAGTATCATCCCGATGTTGTGGTGATGGATTTGTCTATGCCCGGTATGGGAGGGATCGAAACTATACGGCGAATATGTATCAAGGACAATAGCGCCAAAATTCTGGCATTTAGCGTACATGATGAAATGGTATACGTGAATCGCGCCATAGCAGCCGGTGCCAAAGGGTACATTTGCAAAAAAAGTGCCCCCTCTATTTTGATACAGGCGATACAAAAAATCGCTATGGGCGGTATATATATTGAGACGGAATTTTTAGAAAAGAGTTGTGGCCAATCCAACGAAACGCATTACAAAACTATCATCGAAGCGTTTTCGACCCGAGAATTTGACATCTTTTTACTTCTTGCCAGAGGTTTTACCGGCCATAAAATTTCCGATGAATTGTGTTTGAGTTATAAGACAGTTGCCAATTATGGCACGCAAATACGCAGTAAACTGAAAGTATCATCGGTTGCTGAATTGGCTCATATTGCTATCATTTCTGGGGTGATGAAAAATTAATTGCACCATGGCGTACATGTAAAGGCGGGTATCATTTTAACCGGACATGCATAGCGGTTTTTAGAGGCTGTTTGGAAACTCTGAATGCAAGCCAGATAGATCAAGGCTTCGCTTATTGTTTAAATGGAAATCCAAATGTGACTCGCTAAACCATGGCACTCGTGGCTTTCACTTGGAGTTTCCAAACAGCTTCTTAGAACTTCGGTAGCCTATGCTGGTTTTACAATACGTTATTAGTTTCCAGCCCAGTCACCCTAGTATCAACAAAATAACTGGCCGCTACCCCAACCATTGTCAACACAACAAAAAAACCTAAATACGCATCACCATAAGCCAACAACACCCCTAACAACAATAAGTACGCACAGACAAAACAGCCCCGCCATGTCGGTTGGCGTAGCGTCTCCAGGTAAAACATTAACACCAATATGAACAAAATCACCATGCCCGCCTCTTCATGCAACAGGCGGCCAGATTGATGCAAGGAAAATACAAACAGGGCGCACGCCAAACCGCCTATCCAGCGCAATAGGCCGTCCCTTAACGCCTGTCGTATTTTCGCAGTGGGATGCAAATAATCCGGTGCAACCGCCAGCAATGCAAAAACCACCAGCATAGCCAGCCAATAATCGTGGCTCATACCGGCATAACGGTAGGATACGACAGCACCCAACAGGCTCAAGAGCATTTGCAAAGTAAAATGGTAGTGTTTGGATAACAAAATATTAATCAACATAAACGTTGTCCTTGGTTTTTTTCAGACGAAACCAGTGCCACACAGAAGATAGCGGCGGTAAATAAATACAACAAAACATCAGCAACGCCACAGCCGCGAAGTAACCACGTACATCGACAGGTGCTAATTGCTGGGTGGAAAATTCTGGGATTTGCAAAGCTTGTTGCAAAGGTTCAAGATCCGTTAAGCGGGTATAGTTTAGACCAGCTTGGTGGGCAAGCTGGGTCAAATAGGATTCCTGCAAGGCGCTTAAATGCTCAGTACCGACAACGGCTTTACTGCCAAACGGTGCATTACGCGCATCATAACCTTCGATTTGCGACGGGTCTAAGTTCGATTGCCCGAAAGATGAGCGGTGCGGCACATCATCTGCTTGGTAAAAACCGCTGGCATTGCCTTGGGCATCAAATTTAGGGATAGGCACAGCCTGCAAACCGCCTGTACCAACTATCAAGCCCTTGACTTTACCTTTCATCGCCGCAAAATCAGGCAAATAGCTGGGATTAACCGGCGGCGCTTCCTGACCATCGGTGATAAAAACAACCGTGCTATGGCTTTTTTGCAGCATGGCCAAGGTATTGAACAGGCCTTTGGCGATATTACTGTCCGCCGCCCAGGCCATACGCCAATCCAGTTTACTGATGGCGGTATCCAGTTCCGTATAGCTGTTGCAAATTTCCACCGGCTCAAACAACAGACTGGAACGCCGTTCGGTAAATACACCTAAACCAATTTTGGTGGAACACGGCAAGTGGGGCAATAATGCCCGTAATTGGTGTTTGACAAATTCCAGACGACTGACGGCTTGGTCGGCCATTTTATAATCCGTCGCGTTCATACTGCGAGTAATATCAACAACAAAAGTAAAATTATACTGCCGTGCATATTGCTGGCTAACAGGTTTGATGAACAACCCAAGCATAGCCAGCAAGGCGACCAGCAAAAAAATGCTGCGATAATCACGTAATACCGGATGAATAATCATAGTACACCTGACACGTTAAGGTAGCCCACGTGGAAATCCCGGTACGGTTGTCCACAGTTCGGCTTTTTGTTTTTTGGGATCTTCATTTTCAAGATCCAGGCGCTCCATTTCCGGCAACAAGCGCATGGCCACTTCCAGATTGTACTTGGCATCCCAAAATTGGCTATCCAATGCCAACGCTTGCCGGTAGGCTTGTTTGGCCAGCACCACCAAGGGCATAGCGCGAGAGGTATCGTTGTTCTCAACACTCACTACCGCCTGCTCCAGGTAGATATTACCGAGGTTATAGCGGACTTTGGCCTGTAAAGCGCTATCGCCTACCGCCATAATGGCACTGAGCGTGGCCAGTGCTTCATCGTAACGCTTTTTTTGTTTCAAGTAACAAGCGCGTGCCAATCTTATCTGGGGCTTGGCAACCACCTGTTCCACAGCCACATCCTGGCCAGACAACAACTGCTGGACAGTATCGTTTTCTACATTTAGCCCGTGCCATGCGTACAAGCAGTACAAACTGGTTGCACTGGCCACGAACAAGCTTGCCCAAACCAACCCGTGACGAACAGTTCTTAACATTTTTTTACCTCCAGAAATTTAACGGCTAATAACAGGCCTAAATAAACAGTGGCCAGCACATAACAAACACCTGACAGATCTTGTCTTGGTAAGCGTTCCACATAATGCAACGGCTGATTTTCCAATTCGTTAATATCGGCAATAGCTTTTTTTAAGGCATCAGGACTTTCCGCTTCATAAGCTTGGTAGGGGGTTTTCAGGCTGGAAAAAAACTGGTGCAAGTAGCGTTCCGGCATGGCCTGGGCATTGTCATCGCGGGCATCTTGCGCCACATCATAAATACCCGGGCTATTGGCGGTGCGCAAAAACAGCCAGTACAAACGCACCTGGTGTTGTTGAAACCAAGCCCGCAATTTCAATTCATCATCTTTATCAATAGCGGCTGCACCATCAGAGACCAATACAATACTGCGCGATCCGGTGAGTGGCTGATCTTGAAAGAACGACAGCGCCATACCCAAACCTTTGGCGACATGGGTGTACGCCAACGCAGGTGTAGCGGTAGCGGCAATGGCGGCTTCCACGGCAGTTTTGTTTTCAGTCAATGGCATGACAAACAACGGCGCGGTACTGTAAGCCGCCACGCCAATCCTATCGGCTTGGCGGTGCTGTACAAACTCGGTCAACAAGCGCCGCGCCGCCGATGACTTGGATTCTTCACGGCCTTCCGGTGTGCGTCCGGCAAAGCTGTCATCCATACTGTTACTGCGATCCAGCAGCAACACAATGTGTGCGCCTTTGCCGATACGTTCACGGCTTTGTTCACGGCGATGCAAGCCTGCCAAACCCAATATCAAGCTGGTAATTACCAGCATCGCCACAAGCTTGAGCAGTAAAGATAAAGCCTGTGATAGCCTATCCACCGGCAACAGCGTCAACCAAGGCTGGTCGTGCAATCTCATGCCCTGGTTAAGCAAAGGCAAGCCATTAAGTAACAGGCCCCACAACAACCACGGGCTATCAACGGCTAGATTCATCGACTGCCCCGTTCTATGGCGCGGCAATGCTGGCACAAGTTTTTAAGCCGCACAACATCATCTTCAATCACCACCAAGCTGTGGCCAAAATGGTAACGGTTGGAATAGGCAAAAAACCATTCCAACTGCACTTTAAGGGCGGTATATTCAGGATGGCTGCTTAAAAAATCGGCTACTTGCACTTGAAATAAGGGCTTGCCGTTCAGTTGATTGAAGGCGTAATGCACGGCGGCCAGAATTTGCCCCATATCGCCTTTGCCTAAGCGGGAAATTTTACGTAATGCTTTCTTAAAGACTTTGCTACGGTTCAATATCGGAAAATAACCGTATAAATACGCCAAATAGCCTGCAATAGCCAACGCTAAACTGGCACTCAATCCGAAAGCTATCTGCGCGTTTGTGCTGGCAATCCGATTAGGTTCAGCATCGGGCCGCATGTATTCACCGTTGTCATCTTTACGCACAGCCAGCTCCCTGAGCGGCGCAACAGTGAATGCCCAATCCGGTACGGCTTGGCTGCTGATTTTACCTTGCTGGGAGAGTTGCAAGGCGAAACCTGGAATTTTCAGCATCTTGACTTCCAGCGGCGCGTAAAAAATCTGGTAATTAAGGTCAATGACATAGCGCCAACCATCCGGGATTTCAGTTTTTTCCCAAGTGGCCTGTTTTAACTCCAACCAACGGTTGATAGTGCCTTTAACGGGCAAAGCACCGGTTTGTAACGCAACATCTGAAGCAGTCTCCAAAATAATCTGCTGTGGGATTTCATCGCCTAGCACATAGCCAAAAGGACGCGGCGTGTGTACTGTAAAGGCGCGAACCATATCGTGTTCGGTATTTGAACAACCCGTTAATACTAAAAAAAGTAACAGCAAAATTTTCATGCGGCTCTCTGCTGAAAATAACGGTTGATACTGCCGGCATTGTAGCCATCGGTTAAAAACAAGGGTTCATAGCCATGGTCACGAAAACAATTTTTTAACTGTATTTGCCGCTGTGTGTAAGCCGCAATAATTTTTTCGCGTAACGCAGGACGCAAGCACACTAGGCGTGTCGCTCCGCTTTCCATGTCCTTTAGGGTCATTAATCCCCAAGATGGTAAATTTTGGTATTCGTCGTCATCCCATAACACAATGGGAACCACCTGATGAGGCTGTAAATTAGCCAACAATTGATTGATTTCTGGTACGGGAAAATTAAAATCGGACACCAAAAACACCAGTGAGCGGTGTGTGGACAGGTACTGCCACGCCGATAACAAACCTTGTGCCGACCCGATAAAAGGTGTATTTTTAAAATCTGTCAAAAAAGCCGCAATTCTTTGCCATTGCTGGCTTAACGGCAATAAACAATGGGGCTGCACCTGGTTGCTACAACCGATAAAGCCGAATTTATCACCATAACCCAATACCGATTGTGCCAAGCCTGACAATAATTGGCACACCACCTGTTGTTTGTCGGCTCTTCCCGCATAACACATGGAAGCGGACATGTCGGCCATCATATACACGTTGACATGGCTGTGTTGCTGGTATGAGCGCACTTGAAATTGTTGCAAGGGATCGAGCACACTGGCACGCAGGTCAATACGCCGTGGATCGGGGCGTGCCAGCAGAGTATCATAGTGCTGGAATAACTGCCCAGCCCCCGCCAATTTACCCGCATGGGCACCAGGATGCACGGCACGGGTTTGCCAGAGTAACCGATAAAAAATAGTTTCGGACATACGTATCGCCAGCGGTTAAGGGGCGGCAACGGCACTCAACAAACCTGTCAACAATGCTGGCAGCAGTTGCTCGTGCCGGTAGGCGTACAGCGGGCTTAAAAATAAACGATGCCCCATACAGGGAACAAACACGGCCTGTACATCTTCCGGCAGCACATAATCGCGGCTGTGCAGCCAGGCGCGGACTTTCGCCGCCCGAATCAGATAACTCATGCCTCGCGGGCTAGCGCCGGACAGCATCAGCTGTGGCATCGACACATCGCTGAGCGTCACCCCAAAATCCTGCGGTTTTTGCGTGGCTCGCCATAACGATAAGGCGTACTGCTTTAATTTTGCGCTGATCTGTATGTTTTGTTGCAGCTTTTCGGCAAAGCCATTTAATTGCGTGTACTCCATGCCAGAATCCGGCAGTTGGCTAATGAGTCGGTCGGTATCATGAAAGCGGGGGTTAAACATCAGCTCATCGAGCACGCTATCACTACTGGGTACGTCAATATTAATTTCCATCATAAAGCGGTCTTTGGCGGCGGCGGGCAGCTCAAACGTCTCTTCTTTTTCCACACGGTTACGGTCAGCAAACACTTGCAGGTGGGGAAACAGGTAATCCTGGTTAAAGGCGGCAATGCTGCGTTCGGCCATCGCCCTTAACAACAAGGAATGCACTTGTGGGCGGGCGCGGTTAATTTCATTAAAAAAGAACGTCGCCAGGTGTTCACCGTGATGCAGCAACGGCCCCGGATCGACACGGGGCTTGCCGTCTTTGTCCAGATAGGTATAGTAAATCAGGTCGCTGGGCATCAAATCTATCGTGCCTTCTATGCGTTGATAACCACCGCCTAAGCCATGAGCCACCGCACGTAACAGCGTGGTTTTGCCTACGCCGACATTGCCTTCCAACAACACATGCCCCCTGGCAAACACGGTAATCAGCATCAGCCGCACCACCTCTTGCTGACCAATCACCACCTGGTTAATGCGTTGTTCAAACTGTAACGCTTTGTGCAGCCAATCTGTTAGTTGTATCGTTGAGTTCATGGTCTTTATAAAAAAACTCCGGTAAAAATTTACCGGAGTGTTCGAGTGGGATTAGTCTTCATTCACCTTTGTTGCAAAACGGAATATAGACACCCCGCATAGGGTAAGGATGTCTACACCCGACCATTAAATTTAATGGATTTCTTCCACGTCGTAGATAAACTTGCCGGTTCTGGCAAAGTTTTCTTGGCGTTTTTGGTTACGCTCCTCCATTTCCTTAATGGATTGCGATTGTTTATTCAACTCATTGGGGTCATGCTTTGGATCATATTTGCTGCCTTCTACCTTATCAGGATAGCCGGGCTTTGGTTCCCAGCAGACACCGGGTTCTTTACAGTTGGTGCCATCATAAGCCACGGCTGATGATGACACGATCATCAAACCCATGCTGAGGCACAGTCCTATCATTTTATTCATTTTCATCTCCTCATTATTTATCTAACCATTTGGCTTTGGCCGGATCACCTTTATAGATGTCGCGGATATGCGCCATAATTTGTAACATTTCTTCGGTGTTTAAATTGACGTACTGCGGCCCCATCATGCCGTTCGCTCCCCCAAACAAGACTTCAAACAAGCCCTTATCGGTGGCATTAGCAGGATATGTCCAGTAATCATCAGCCAGACCAGGCCCTAATTTGCCTTCGGCGTTGTGGCCATGACAGCCAGAACAAGCCGTCATATAAAGATCATGGCCTTTTTTGACCATTTCGGCATTGCCGTTGTAAGGGTTCTTACCTGTCTCTTTAAACTGTTTAAAAGCCTCTGGATCGCCACCTTTTTTGGCAAAGCTGAAATCTAACGGCTCGCCGGTAATGGCATTGCGAAAAGTCAGTTCAGCATTAGCCGATAGGCTGACTAATCCCAAGGTGAGCGTCGCAATTATCAATAGTGGTTTATTTTTCATCGTAATCCTGATGTTGTTATGATTTGTTTTCGGGGTCGGGTTCATCCAGCAACGGAATACCCTCTTCCTCCAGCAGTTCGGTAATGTCATCCTGTTGTTCGTCAATCACTTTATTCAATGCCTGCAACAGAACAGGATCATTCTTGCGTACCCCCATTGACGAGCTGTAGTGCATGCCCACCTTTTGCCCATCGGCACGGGTATTGTCGTCAGGAATGACGGTCATCACCAAAGGGGTCGCCGAAGCTTTGACATAACGCGCTGCTGATGGCCCCCAAAGTGCCGCGACTTCAGCATGGCCAGACGAAATTTCCGACACCAGTTTTGATGCTTCATATTTGACGTATTGGTTGCGACGTGACTTAAATCCCACCAATTCCTGAGAATAATTGAACATGTCGTTGTAACGGCCAATGGCACGCAGCATCACTTCCGCCGGTGAACCCGGTACAAAAGCAATACGCTGTACCTTACGCAACACTTCACTGTTCCAATTTTCCAAATCCAGCTTGTCGCTTTCCCGTGAGATGAACACGTAGCCCGAACGATAGTAAGGTTTGGTGGTTAACAGCCTAGGGTCGCCAAAATCCACCCCCATTGCCACATCACACAAGCCCTTGTCCAAAAAATCACGGACAAAATAACGGGGATCCGGCCAGGTTACGAATTCAACTTTACGCTCCAAGGCTTGGCCAACTAACAAGGCCAATTTATTTTCAAAGCCTTCGCCTTTTTTATTGGAATACGGCATCTCATCTTCGGCGGCACACACTTTTAAGGGCTTGCCTTCATCTGCATAAGCCGTTACGGCAGTGCCATAATCCAATATCGATAGGGCCAATAACCAACATTTGGTTTTGTACATAGTAATTCTCATGACGGCTGTTTAAATGATTCCATAGAGGGGGGATTAACCGAGCCAATCCCCTCCATCAAGCTTAATACGTCAATGAGAATACCATGACACCACCACCCTGCTGGGTATAATGCGCCAGTTCTTTAAAGGCACCGACCGCACCTAAGCCTGCTGTGGGGTCTTTTAAGTCAAATACCAAACCTACGCCTGGCCAACCGCCGACACCGTAGTAAATAGCCACGTATTGACGGCCTTTGTGTTCGAAAGTAATAGGATGGCCGATCACACCGGAAGGCAGCTTGAATTTCCACAGCTCTTTGCCGTTCCGGGTATCACGGGCTTTAATGTAACCATCCAGTGTACCGTAGAAGACCAGGTTGCCGGCTGTGGCCGTGGTGCCGCCCCAAACGGCAAACTTTTCTTGTACTTCCCATTTGAATTCACCGGTCACAGAATCCATCGCCTTCACTTGTCCCAACGTACCTTTGGGGCCTGGATACATGTTTAAGGTGGCACCCACGAAGAACTGGCCTGCGCGGTAAGGCAACATAAACGGTTCCCAATCCATGCAGATGTGGTTGGTGCCCATGAAGAACAGTTTTTTCTCAGGATCGTAAGATTCGATACCTTGGTTGTGATAGCCCATTGCAGACGGACAAATGCCTTTCGCTTCATGATCCATGTGTGTTGAAAATTCAGGATCACGAATCGGCAAGCCGGTTTTTAAATCGACTTTTTTCACCCAGTTGACGGTATCGTCAATTTTGAAGGCATTGACCAGTGTGCCGTTTTCGCGGTTTAAGGTATACACCAAGCCGTTACGGTCAGGATGGGTCAGCAGCTTGGTCATTTTACCGTCGACCATTTGCTCAGACAGCCCCATGTAATTGACACCGGCGTAATCCCATTCATCATGCGGGGTTTTTTGGTAACCAAATTTGGCTTCACCGGTATTGATGTCACGTCCCCAAATGGTCATCGTCCATTTGTTGTCGCCAGGGCGCATGGTTTCATTCCAAGGTGCAGGGTTGCCTGAGCCGTAATACAGCATGTCCAAATCAGGGTCGAAAGCGTACCAACCCCAGTTGGTGCCGCCGCCGATTTTCCAGGCATCGCCTTCCCAGGTCTTTAAGCCCAAACCGAATTGGCCGTAATGGGGGTTGGCGCTGTTAAAATCTTTTGCCAGTTTTATGTCTTCATCGGGGCCTGTGGCATAGACGCGCCAGACTTGCTTGCCATCCTTAATGCTGTAGGCTGTTGCGTAACCCCTAACACCCAATTCAGCACCGGAGCTGCCCACGATCACCAAGTCTTTTGCCACAAACGGTGCTATGGTTAAGGTTGAACCCATTGCAATATCGGAGTTTTCCATTTTCCATAACAACTCACCGGTCTTGGCATTCAAGGCAACAATGTGGCCATCGAGCTGATTTTGGAAAATAGTGGCGGGGTAGTCTTTACCGGCCGGCGCATACGCCAAACCACGGTTGACGACATCGCAACACGCCACCGCACGCGCGGCAGGATTTTGCTTGGGTTTGTATTCCCATAAAATTCTGTCGGGATCATCTAAATTGATGGCAAACACATTATTTGGATAAGGTGTGTGCACATACATGATGCCATCCACAACCAGGGGCCCGCCTTCATGGCCATTTAATACGCCGGTAGAAAAAGACCAAGCCGGTTTTAAATGTCGGACATTTTGGTTATTGATCTGATCCAATTTACTGTAATGGGTCGAGCTGTAATCCTTGGTTTGCATCGCCCAGTTTTCATCGTTTTCAGACAATTTTGCCAAATCTTTATTGGCAAATGTCGGCACCGTGACTGCAACTAGCGCAGCGCCACAAACCACTTGGGTTAATGCGGACAATTTAATTCTACTTTGTTAAATCCAAGTATCGCATAAGTAGTTGATTTAATTCATACTATAAATATTTTTTTAATCTAGTATATCTCAATAGTGCATT
>SBAV01000378.1 GCA_005239965.1 Methylobacter tundripaludum | reverse complement strand
GTTACAAACCCATCAAAAGTCATTCGGCCCATAAACCAAATCTTTGACCACCTAAAATTTGAAGGCTCGTATTGGGTTTTGAGGACATGCTATTGGCTGTAATAGCGTGCCCAGTAACAGACCCTAACAATGCCCGGCCACGCCGTTTAACATGATGCGTGAGCTCAAAGAATCCCGGATAAATTGGCAGCTTTTCTTAAAAAATTCCCCAATGTGGGCGTAACCATGAACCCAAGGCGCAAAAGCCTCCCATCGTGTTGACGTAAACTTCATCGCCATCCTCATCCCAGGCATATTTCCACGGCTATGGCAAACGCTCTTGTGCGCAATTTGACTATTAAATGTCAATCATGGCTTGTTTCCCAAATTTAATTGGGGAAAATTTTAGTTAATCAGACACCAGCACTATGAAATGGTTCTATTGCTGTTTCCGGTCAGCGTTTCCTCTTCGCTTGGTTCTTTGATTCCCCGCAAAACCGTGTCACGCAGACAACATCCAAACAGTCGAGCAGTGTAGCTAACCCCGCCATAAGACAATTTTAAAGCTTCAACTCCGTATATGACCGGTGATTTTTCTCTTGCAGGCGGCTATGTAACCCTTGCATTTGCAGTTCAATTTCCTTTGAATAGGGTTCAATCATTGTTGAACTTAGATTGAGTTATTGCTGCCTAATTGTATTTAATCATTACAATGTCAAGATGCTTTCACGCGATCTTCGCGTTTTTTGTTTGAATTTGGAACACACAGAAGACCTTCAAGGTTTTTAAAACCTTGAAGGTCTGAATTCGAGCCATTATCTTTAGGTGTAATTATGAACAAATCAATCGTATGTATTCTTGGCCTGGTTGCCGCGTCGGCTCAAGCGCAAGACAGCAGTAACTTAATATTGACATCGGATCAACAACAAAACAGTCCGGTTCTGGAAAACAAGACCGAAGCTGTTTCGCCTAATGAGGCAGCAACCCTGCTAACTGAAAAGAAAGCTGTCATTGTCGATGTGCGTGAAGAAGATGAGTGGAATCAACAGCACATTCCGGGCGCTATCCATATTCCGCTAGCCCAGTTAAATAGCCGGCTCGCCGAACTTGCGCCGTACAAAGAAACCCCTATCATCACACAATGCCAAAAAGGAGGCCGTTCTCAACGGGCTTTACTGGTATTGAAATCGCTAGGGCTTTCAAAAGTGTACAACCTTGAAGGTGGCATAGTGGCCTGGGCTAAAGCGGGATTAAAGACAGAGTAATGGTGTATCAAACATTGCATCGATGTATTACAAAAAGGGGCACAAGACGTGAGCGGCAAAACTTAAGCATTATTGTAAAGAAACATGAAAAATAACCAAGAATTATGGGGCATCTATTTTCCTCAGTTTATCGAAAACAAAGACGAAGGCGTTGACCTTTTGATGAATTCCTCAAGTTTGGTTAAATTGGCTGCTGGCCGACAGATATTTTATCCCGGCAGCATTTGTGAAAATTATTTGCTGGTGCTTACAGGAACCGTGAAAGTCCAAATCATGTCGGAAAGTGGGAGGGAAGTTTTGCTTTACCATGTTCGTTCTGGCGATTCTTGCGTTTTAACCACGTCCTGTATGTTAAGCGGGGACTGTTACCCCGCTGAAGGGATAACAGAAACCGAAGTGACCGCCTTTGCCATGTCATCCCATGCTTTTTACCGGTGTATTGAACAATCTCCTTTTTTCCGTGAATTTGTCTTCAAAAATTTTTCATCGCGCCTTTCTAAATTAATCGGTCGCATGGAAGCGGTTGTTTTTGAAACGATTGATCAGCGGATAGGTAAAGCCTTATTAGAATCTGGCGAAAAGGTAGTGGTTAAGACCCATCAGGAGCTGGCCTATGAATTAGGCTCAGCTCGTGAAGTTGTATCCCGTCATCTAAAAAATTTTGAAAGCTATGGCTGGGTAAGATTAAAGCGTGGCACTGTCGATATCATTAATCGCGAAGCCCTGATAAGGGTTTGCGCTAAGCGCTGAAAGTCAGGCACCACAAAATACCCCATTTTTTCGGATAGAGGGCTCTGTTATTCCGGCCCTTCTTCTTTAACATCAATGAACTTAAGTACAGTGACACTAATGATAAAACCAAGAAAAATGAAAAAGAGCAAGGGTAATGCAAAAGGTATGTCATGGTGATCTCTCATGTTCACCTGTAAAACTGCCGAAAAAATACGCAACATAAAATCTAACATGTTATCCACCTCAATAGGTTATGAAAAATAAACAGGCAATGAGCGAATTTATCTTGTGCCAAATAAAATACACAGTGGCTAAATTCTCTCAGTTAGCATGTTAGCGATTGAATAAATAAAACTCAGTGACAAAGTCACATTAAACATCCCGAAGATTCACTTCATAAGCGCAATGGCGCATTTTAAAAAACTGACACTAGGTACAACACTATGGAAAACTTCACCCCTTACTCAGCGTTTGCAGGCGGCATTCTGATAGGGCTAGCCGCCACTTTGCTGTTATTGTTCAACGGGCGGATTGCCGGCATCAGCGGCATTATGGGTGGTCTAATCAAGGCTCCCAGAACGGAACTATTTTGGCGCTGCGCTTTTCTGGCGGGTATTGTGATCGGCGCATTTTTATTCCACCTGATAAAACCTGATTTTTACCAGCCACGCGAACATTTTCCAATCTGGCTGCTGGCTTGCGGCGGTTTTCTGGTGGGTTTCGGTACCCGCATGGGGAATGGTTGCACAAGTGGCCATGCCGTTTGCGGAATAGCCAGAGGGTCTAACCGTTCAATTGTGGCCACGATAACCTTTATGGTCAGCGGTTTTTTGACGGTTTACATTATTCGTCATGTACTGGGGGTAGCGGCATGAAACTCATCGTGATCTCCCTCATCAGCGGCATACTCTTTGGCATCGGGTTAGCGCTTTCCCAAATGACCAATCCCGATAAGGTGCTTAACTTTCTGGACGTTGCCGGTAACTGGGATCCCAGCCTGATTTTCGTAATGATCGGAGCGCTGATCGTCACATCACTGTTCTTTCGGAAGATACTCAAACGCCAAACGCCTTTATTCGACAAGGCGTTTTATTTGTCCAGTAAATCCGCCATCGATAAGCCGCTGCTTATCGGCGCGGCAATTTTTGGGATAGGCTGGGGTATTAGCGGTTATTGCCCAGGGCCTTCCGTTGCCGGATTAGGCTTAGGCAATTTCGAGGCGATTATTATGATTTTTTCTATCTACATGGGCATGATTGCTCATCGTCTGTATAAATAGTCGTCCATAAGTCTTTTAACATTTTTATTCACCACGAAGGACACGAAGACCACGAAGTTAACTGTTCTTCTTCGTGGTAAATAATGGGGATAGATAATTTTTTTATTTTGTTACAAAACTTTTGGTTACTTACTTAACAAGTAAAACCGTTTCACCACGAAAGAACTGTGAAACATTATTACGTTTCAATGAAACACATGAATCATTATTGAAACAAATAAAAACAGTATTTATTTGACATATACATCAACAAAAACAACAGATTAATAATATTATTTATTCTGGCATACCCTTTGCTTTTGTATCTATATCTGATTGGCGCTATCTCGCTTGTTAGATAGTGCAAATATCCCAACCGCAGCTAACGGAGAAACATTATGCTATTCAAACAACTATTCGACCAAGAAACCTGGACTTACACCTATCTGATTGCCGATCCTGTCAACAAAGAAGCCATGCTGATTGATCCTGTCAACACGCATATTGACGATTACCAGGCCTTACTGGCAGAGCACGGCTTACAACTGAAATATACCCTGGAAACCCATGTCCATGCCGACCATATCACCGCCAGCGGCCTGCTGCGGCAACGCCTGGGCGCACAAACCGGGGTCAGTGCATTGTGCGGTGCGGAAACAGCGGACATCCAGATTAAGGATGGCGATGTATTTTCTTTCACCAACGGCGAACAGGTTAAGGTTATCGCCACCCCTGGCCATACCAAAGGCAGTATTTCCTTTTTGTGGCGCGACCGCCTGTTTACCGGTGATTCCTTATTCATTGGCGGCTGTGGGCGTACCGACTTCCAGGGCGGCGATGCCGGTGCTCAGTATGATGGCATCACCCAACGCCTGTTTACCCTACCTGACGAAACGCTGGTTTATCCGGGCCACGACTACCAACAACGCTGGGTTAGCAGCATCATGCAGGAACGCACCACCAACCCGCGCCTGGCAGGAAAAACCCGTGAAGAATTCATAGAGATTATGAATAATCTCAATCTGCCCAAACCACGGCTGATCGAAGAAGCCGTGGCTGCTAACCGTTATTGCGGTCTGGAAGAAAATGAACGCCAGGATGCGGTTTCCTTCAGAGAAAGTGTGCGGGAAAGCGCCAAAGCGGGTGATGTTCCAGCAGTTAACTGCGGCGGAAACATGCCGTCCAGCGGCGGAATAACCGCTCAAGACATGGTGGCTGCCGCAAAACAGCAAATCACTGAAGTTAATGTGACAAAAGCCAAGCAATTGATTGCTGAAGGCAACATTACCATTATCGATACCCGCGAGGAAAGCGAGTATGCCGCCGGGCATCTTGACCAGGCCGTGCCATTGCCACGCGGTGTGCTGGAATTCAAGATAGGTAACTTCCCTGAGCTGGCGGACAAGTCCAAGCCAGTGCTTATTTACTGCCGTACTGGCGGACGTGCAGCGCTGGCCGCACAATCCATGAAAACACTGGGCTATACGAATGTGCTCTCCATTGCAGGTGGCTATGAAGCCTGGCAAAAAGCCGGTTAAGGCATGTTGATAGAAACGATTTGATTTAAGAGTGCTGCTGGATGTAATTCACTGTCCACGGAAAGCACGAAAGACACGAAAAAGCTTCATAACCTCATCCATTTTAGGCTGTTGCTTCCAGATAATCAGTTAGCAATAACCTTATTTCTGATCTTTTTCGTGCTTTTTGCGTTTTCCGTGGACAACAACTTCCCGTTGGGTGACACGTAACATCAGGTACTGAACCAAGCTTAGTTTGTTGGGTAAGTCTACCCGTTTTCTTTAGGCTCACGCAACGCTGAGGCTCCTGTATAACAGGACACTTAATAGCACACAACCGATGTGCAAAATAAAAATAACATAACCCGGAGGATAACATGTCACAGCACCACACAGTCTTGATCGTCGGAGGCGGCGCAGCAGGCGTTTCTGTCGCTAATAATATGCGCAGGCAAAATTCCGATATCAATATTGCGCTTATTGAACCGTCTGAAAAGCATTATTACCAACCCGGCTTCACTATCATCGGTGGTGGCGCTTATACCTTAAAAAAAACTACCCGAAATGAAGCGGATTTGATCCATCCGACGGTGAAATGGATTAAGGACTACGCTGAAACCTTCCAACCGGAAAGCAACACCGTTACGTTGCGCTCCGGCGAGACCATTGGCTACGACTATCTGGTAGTCTGCCCTGGCTTGCAACTGGATTGGGACAAAATTAAAGGCCTAAAGAAAACTCTGGGCAAAAACAATGTTTGCAGTAATTATTCGCCCGATACCGTGGAATATACCTGGGAATGCATTCAACAGATAAAATCCGGTACTGCGCTGTTCACCCAGCCGCCCATGCCCATTAAATGTGCGGGGGCACCGCAGAAAATCATGTATCTGGCTGCCGACCGCTTTCGTAAACAAGGCATTCTGGATAAATTCAACATTGAATTCTGTAATGCGGGACCCGCCATATTCGGTATCCCATTTTTTGCCAAAGCTTTAAGTAAAGTGGTTGCAGGTTATGGGATTAAGACCAATTTCAGCCATAACCTGGTTGCAATTGATGGCCCTGCTAAAACCGCCACGTTCGAGATGACTGACAGTGACGGCAACAAACAGCAAGTCGTTAAACCTTTCGACATGATCCATGTTACGCCGCCGCAAAGCGCCCCCGACTTCATCAAAAAGAGTCCCTTGGCAAATGCGGCAGGCTGGGTGGATGTGCATGACAGAACACTACAGCACAACAAATACCCGAATATTTTCGGCTTGGGTGATGCAACCTCAACACCCAATGCCAAAACTGCCGCAGCGGTCAGAAAACAGGTGCCGGTTTTGGTGGATAATATTTTGCATCTTATCAACAGCAAACCGGTAGAAGACAAATATGATGGTTATGGTTCGTGCCCATTAACCACGTCACTGAGTACGGTGATGTTGGCAGAGTTTGCTTATGGCGGCAAGGTAACACCTTCTTTTCCGTGGCTAGATCCCAGGAAAAATCTGTTTATCTGGTGGCTCGGCAAAAAAATCGGATTCCCCTGGATGTACTGGAGTTTAATGCTCAAAGGTTATCGCATAGATATTCCGCATCTGGAATCTTACGCCACACGCTTTATGAAAGAAGAATAGCAAGACAGGGTGGACACCAAACACGACGCTCCAGGCAACGCTTTTCTGTCCACCATACGGCTAAAATCCACAATGACCGAATCCGCCCCTACCATGTCACGGCTGACAAAATACTTACCCATCATCGTCTGGTTAAAGACCTACACCCGTCAGGATTTTAACGATGACTTGTTTGCGGGTGTCATTACGGCAATCTTGCTCGTTCCGCAAGGAATTGCTTATGCAATACTGGCAGGTTTACCCCCCGAACTTGGTTTATATGCGAGCATTTTACCGCCAATATTGTACGCGTTGTTTGGTACCAGCAGAACCTTGTCGGTGGGTCCTGCTGCCGTAGCGGCCATTATGGTCGCCAGTGCTTTAAATGCGCCCGAAGTGAATGCATTGGGTAATCCGGTACAAAGCGCGTTGATTTTATCAGCCGAAAGTGGGCTGATTATGTTGTTGATGGCGCTTTTAAAAATGGGTGGACTGGTCAATTTTATCAGTCATCCGGTCTTGACTGGCTTTACCAGCGGAGCTTCACTGTTAATTATTATCAGCCAACTACCCCATTTGACTGGCCTAAAAAACCTGTCCTGCAACTTTAATGCGGCTTGTTACGGCAGTTATGTTCAAGGTTTTAATTCAGCTACGTTATCGATTGCGCTAGTGGCAGTCAGTTTATTAGTCCTGTTTGGGAAGCCCCTGACATCGTTACTCAAAAAAATGCGCTTACCGCTTTCAACCGTGACGGCTATCAGCAAATGCGGCCCCTTATTGACGGTCTTGTTGGGAATCGCCGTGGTGGCCTGTTTCAATTTAAAAACACATCATAATGTAGCAATCGTAGGCCAAGTGCCTTCAGGCCTCCCGTCTTTAAGCCTCAACGTTATCAATCTTGAAAAATGGCAGCTGTTACTTCCCAGCGCCGCGTTTATCGCCCTAATCGCCTATGTGGAAAGTGTCGCGATCGCAAAAGTGACGGCTAATCTCAGAAGCGAAAAAATTGCGCCGAATCAGGAATTGATTGGCTTAGGCCTGGCTAATCTTGCGAGTGCGGTTTCTGGCGGCATGCCCATTGCGGGAGGCTTCAGTCGAACCATGGTGAACTATACCGCAGGTGCACGGACACAAATGGCGATGTTGATCGCGGCAGGGATTCTTTCCGTGGCGGTAGTCTTTTTTACACCGTGGTTTGAAAACATCCCCAAGGCGGTATTGGCAGCCATCATTTTAGTCGCCATTATCCCTTTGGTGCGCTTAAAGAACATTTTGCACACTTGGCGTTATGATCGTGGCGATGGTATCGCGGAAGTGGTCACTTTAATAGGGGTATTAGCCTTGGGCATTGAAGAAGGTATTTCATTAGGGATACTGCTGACGATTGCCAGCCATTTGCGCAAATCCAGCCAACCGCACATTGCCGTGGTTGGGCGTATACCGGATACCGAACATTTTCGTAATGTCAAACGCCATCATGTAGAAACTTGGCAGCACTTATTATTGATTCGCATTGACGAAAGTATCACGTTTACCAATATCAATTACATTGAAGACTATCTTGCTGCCGAACTAAAACGGCAACCCGCTATTAAACATGTTGTACTCATTTTTACTTCCGTCAGCGATATCGATACCACGGCGTTAGAGGCGCTGGAGAATATCAATCATGCTTTGCAAGGGGCAGGAAAAACCTTGAACATTGCGGAAGCAAAAGGCCCGGTTATGGATAAATTGGAAAAAACGGATTTCATTGAGCAACTAAAGCCCGGCAAGGTGTTTTTCCGCAATGTGGATGCGGTTAAAGAATTGGCTGGATGAACGCACTATGATTGTAACTAACAGATTTTCGTTGATGTTCAAAAAATTAACCGGTCATTCCGCATCCTTCGGCCTGGAAATTACTGCCGCCTTACTGCTGAAGTTTTTGTTGTTAGGCGGGTTATGGTGGTTGTTTTTTGCTGGAAATAAACAACCTGTTGACGAAGTCATTATTGCGGCACAAATTTTCGGCGACCAGCAGCAGAAAAACATTCTTTCTCATAAAAATCAGGAGAATCCTCAATGATCACCCATGAAGTTGTGGAGCTTTCGAGACTCCAGTTTGCGCTGACTGCGCTCTATCATTTTTTGTTTGTGCCGCTAACGCTGGGCCTGTCGTTTTTGCTGGCCATTATGGAATCGGTTTACGTCATGTCCGACAGGCCCATTTACAAAGACATGACGAAGTTCTGGGGCAAGCTGTTCGGCATTAATTTCGCCATGGGCGTTACGACCGGCATTACCCTGGAATTTCAGTTCGGCACCAACTGGGCTTATTATTCGCACTATGTCGGCGACATTTTCGGCCTGCCGCTGGCAATTGAAGGCATGATGGCGTTCTTTCTGGAATCGACTTTCGTGGGTTTGTTTTTCTTTGGCTGGGAGCGGCTGAACAAACTTCAGCACCTGATGGTAACCTGGCTGTTAGCGTTAGGGACCAGTCTATCGGCGCTGTGGATACTGATCGCCAACGGCTGGATGCAGCATCCTGTCGGCGCCGAATTCAATTATGAAACCATGCGCATGGAACTGACCAGTTTTGCCGACCTGTTCTTTAACCCGATAGCGCAAGTCAAGTTTGTGCATACGGTGGCGGCCGGCTATGTTACCGGGTCGATGTTTGTACTTGGCATCAGCGCTTACTATTTGTTGAAGAACCGGGATGTCGCTTTCGCCAGACGCTCTTTCAGGATAGCCGCAGGTTTCGGCTTGGCGTCGGTGCTGTCAGTTATTGTACTCGGCGATGAAAGTGGTTATACCTTGGGTGAAGTGCAAAAAGCCAAGCTGGCCACCATCGAAGCGGAGTGGGAAACCGAGGAGTCGCCAGCCTCGTTCACGCTGTTCGGTTTTCCCGACGAGGAGACCATGACCACCCATTATGCCGTTAAATTTCCGTGGGTGTTGGGACTGATCGCGACCCGCTCGATAGACGAGAAAGTCGGCGGCATCAAAGCCATACTCGAAAACAATCGCGAGCGCATTAAAAGCGGCATAATCGCCTATGAAAACCTGCAAAAATTGCGGCAGGATAAGAATGACAGCCAAGCAAAATCGGTTTTTGAAGCGCACAAGGACAACCTCGGTTACGGTTTGCTGTTGAAACAATACACGGACAAGGTCGTCGATGCCACGCCGGTGCAAATCGAGGAAGCCACCCGCCATTCGATACCCAAAGTCGCGCCGATGTTCTGGACTTTCCGTGGTATGGTGGCATGCGGTTTCATGATGCTGTTTATTTTCGCCGCATCCTTCTACTACAACGCTAAACGCACAGCCCATAAACAACGCTGGCTGTTGCGCCTGGCCTTCTACGCCATTCCATTGCCCTGGATTGCCAGTGAGCTTGGTTGGGTAGTTGCCGAATACGGTCGCCAACCTTGGACGATTGCCGGTATTCTACCGACCCATCTGAGCACCTCCAGCGTTGATGCCGGACAGTTATATTTAAGCCTGGCAGGATTTTTTGTGTTCTATACTGTGCTGCTTGTTATCGAATTATTTTTGATGATTAAGTATGTACGCCTTGGCCCCAGCAGCTTGCACAGCGGCCGCTATCATTTTGAACAGGAAGGATTGAATCATGTTTGATTATGAAACACTGCGCATCATTTGGTGGGCGCTACTGGTATTTTTGGTTTGCGGTTTTGCCGTCATGGATGGATTTGACTTGGGCATTGGCATGTTACTGCCGTTTCTTGGCAAAACCGACGATGAACGGCGCGTGATGCTGAATACCATAGGCCCAACCTGGGAAGGTAACCAGACTTGGCTGATCACACTGGGCGGCATTTCATTCGGTGCCTGGTCGCTGGTTTATGCCACCTTTTTTTCAGGGCTTTATACGGGACTGCTGCTACTGCTGTTCGGTTTATTTTTACGTCCGGTTGGATTTGATTATCGCAGCAAACTTCCAAACCCGCGCTGGCGTTCGGCCTGGGATTGGGCACTGTTTGCGGGTGGCTTAGTACCCGCCGTCGTGTTGAGCTTGGCGGCAGGAAATTTAATTATCGGCCTGCCGTTTGAGATTGATATGGATTTACGATCCAGTTATAGCGGCAATTTTTGGGGTTTATTCCAGCCCTTCGCCTTACTTTGCGTTATCATCGGGATCGCCTTGTTTTGCCTGCACGGCTCGGTATTTCTACACTGGCGTACCGAAGCAGCCTTGGCGCAACGGGCGAGATGCGTCATAGTCTGGAGCAGCTTGGTTTTTACGGTGAGTTTCATCGTTGCCGGTGTTTGGATTGCGGTTGGCTTGGATGGTTATCGCATTACCTCGGCTATTGATACCGCCACGACGACCAATCTATTGTCAAAAACGGTCAGCAAAGAAACCGGCTTATGGCTTGATAATTACAGCACCTGTCCTTGGTTAAGGTTATCACCATTGCTGGCAATCATCGGTGCCTGGCTGGTGGTGTTTTTATCGGCTAAACGTCATACCGGACTGGCTTTTTTAACGAGTGGTTTAGTCGTCATTTGCGTTATTGTGACGGCAGCAGGTTCGATGTTTCCATTTATCATGCCGTCCAGCACCTCCCCGGCGAGTAGCCTTACTGTATGGGATGCCAGTGCCAGCCACTACACCTTGCAATTGCTGTTCTTTGCTACCGTGTTGATGATGCCCATTGTCATGGCCTACACCGTTTGGGTTTATCATGTCCTGCGCGGCAAGGTAACGGTTGAGGATATTCAGAAAAACCAACACATCTTGTATTAAGGGGAAAGTGTATGTGGTATTTTGCGTGGATTTTAGGGGTTGGCTTGGCGTGTGCATTGGCTATCATTAATGCCTTATGGTTAGAACTCAACGACACGCCAGACAATTGATTGATGTAGGTCAGATTATGTCCTCGGCCAATAATCATGAACGATGTTATTGGCTATTTTTGTCGCATTTGCTACAGGCGCTCAGTTTGGCACCCTGTCTAGCAAGGCTAGCCCTGCTATCAGTCCAAGCGTCGCCAGTATCAAAAAATAGGGTCCGAAAAACCACGATATAATCGGCAAACTAAAGAAGAAGGCCCGTGTGCCAAATGTATAATAACTACCTGCCCTGTTTAAATAGGTACAAGTTTGTTTATACAAGCTGTCGCCTGTCATTGTACCGCCAGGCAAATTAATCATATAACCAACGTGGTTAAAAAAGCGTATTGCCATGGAAAAGCAGTAAAAGGCAATAGCAAAATCCAGCAACAACAACCCCAGCTTTATATGCCATAACGCGCTGGGTACGCTATAAACCCAGGCATTCGGATGCCAGTTGAGCGCCCATTGGCCGATTTTTTCACTGATATTTAAGGTACCGATTATCAGCAGTATCGAAGTCGAAGCCATGAAATTGGCAGCCATCAAAGAGTTACGTAAGGTTTGAATGGCCATAATTTCCATTTTGCCGCTGTTCATGACCATTTCAACCCAGCGCTCCCGGATTTTAGCGTTGAGTGCATGTACGCTCGAATCCGGTGCGCGGCGGGTCCGTCGGCCTAAATACAGGTAATACGCCAGCATGAATAGGCAACTGACCGTAAAGGCGATGATATCGTACTTCATGCAACTGTTTCCTTTTTGCTACTCAAGGATCGATCAAGTTGACCATTTTTACCCGGCTTCTCGAAAATGTAAAATCAGGCAAACAACCATCTCCAGTTGATTATTAACTGATGTTACGCAGTCCGTAATTTTTGTAATTCAGCATAGGCT
>SBAV01000273.1 GCA_005239965.1 Methylobacter tundripaludum | reverse complement strand
CAACCTACCTTGATTTTTTATCAGCCACATGGCCTTTGTATGTGCGAGTAGGGGCAAATTCACCTAATTTATGCCCGACCATATTCTCAGAAACCAGCACTGGAATATGCAACTTGCCATTATGGACAGCGATGGTTAACCCTAACATATCGGGTAAAATCATCGATCTTCTTGACCATGTTTTAATCGGTTTCCTGTTATTGCTGGCTACAGCATCTTCCACTTTTTTAAGAAGATGGTGATCAATAAAAGGACCTTTTTTAATTGAACGCGGCACGCTAATTCCTCTCTACTTCTGTTTACGACGTCTGACGATCATATTATCAGTGCGTTTGTTTTTTCTTGTTTTGTAACCTTTGGTTGGCATACCCCAAGGCGACACTGGATGTCTGCCACCCGATGTACGACCTTCACCCCCACCGTGTGGATGGTCAACGGGGTTCATAACCACACCGCGAACCGTCGGCCTAACACCACGCCATCTGGACGCTCCCGCCTTACCAAGTGAAGCCAAGTTATGTTCTGCGTTAGATACTTCACCAATAACCGCTTTGCAATCGGCCATGACTTTACGCATCTCACCAGAACGCAATCTGATAGTGGCATGAGCACCATCTCTGGCAACCAACTGCACCGATGTACCTGCGCTTCTTGCAAGCTGAGCGCCTTTACCGGGCTTCAACTCGACACAATGCACTGTCGTACCCATCGGTATGTTTCTAAGCGGCATACAGTTACCCGTTTTTACAGGTACATTGTCAGAAGAAATAATCTCTTGACCTACCGTAAGACCTTTAGGCGCAATAATGTATCGACGTTCACCGTCCTTAAATAAAATCAGCGCGATATTGGCTGTTCTATTGGGGTCATATTCCAAACGCTCTACCACAGCCGGAATGTCTATCTTGTTTCTTTTAAAATCAACAATACGATAGTGCTGCTTATGTCCGCCGCCCACATGACGTGTGGTAATACGTCCTTGGTTGTTCCGACCACCCGTTTTACTGTTTTTACTTAATAATGGCGCATAAGGTTTACCTTTATGCAACTCATCATTTTTGATGCGGATTACAAACCGAGATCCGGGTGATGTCGGTTTTGACTTTACGATCGCCATGCTTTCTACCGTTTCCTATTGACCTTTCACTAAATAAATCAAGCAGCAGAGAACTCTATGTCGTGTCCAGATTTAAGTTTCACGTAAGCCTTCTTCCAATCAGACCTGCGACCTACTGAACGACCAAATTTCTTCTCTTTACCTTTAACGTTTAAAACCTGAACTGATTCAACTTCAACGTTAAACATTATTTCCACTGCACCTTTAACTTGTTTTTTAGTAGCAGTTTTCTGAACTTTAAAAACAACTGTATTGCTTTTTTCAGCAACAAACGTACTTTTTTCAGATATCAGCGGCGCTTCAATGACACCAGCTAAATGGTATTGATTTACACTCATGCCAAACTCTCCTGAACTTGCTTCAAAGCACCGGGAGTTGCAATCACCTTATCAGATGAAACCAACAACACCGGATTCAAATTTGCCGCTTCAACGATTTCCACATAAGGAATATTACGTGATGCTAAAGCCAGGTTTACATCGATACTCTCAACAACCAGCAGTACTCTTTTTGCATCAACTGATTTCAGTTTCTCAACCAATAGCTTGGTTTTAGGCGAATCTAAAGACATATCGCTACTGACTACCAAACGATTCTGTCTTAGCAATTCGGACAAAATTGAACGAATCGCAGAACGAAACATCTTTTTATTCAGCTTTTGGTCATAGCTTCTGGGTCTTGCGGCAAAAACAACGCCACCCGTACGCCAGATAGGGCTACGTGTCGTACCAGAACGCGCACGACCCGTACCTTTTTGACGCCAAGGCTTAGTACCGCCGCCACTTACATCGGAACGGGTCTTTTGCGCCTTGGTGCCAGCACGGGCATTGGCCATATATTTGACAACCAATTGATGAACCAAAGTCTCATTGTAAGGCTGACCAAAAACTGCTTCCGCCACATTTAAGCTTTGAGCAGAATCATGCGCACCTAGAGCAGGAACTTGCAAACTCATATCTTAACCTTTATTCCGCATTTTCATTGCTGGCGTGATAACAACATCAGCACCTTTAGCACCGGGAACAGCTCCCTTCACCAATATCAAATTCCTCGATGTATCTATTGAATGAATCGTAAGATTTTGAACCGTTGTGTTTCTAGCCCCCATGTGTCCTTCCATTTTCTTTCCCTTGAAAACACGACCTGGCGTCTGGTTCATACCGATAGAACCAAGAACTCTGTGTGACCGTGAATTACCATGAGTCGCATCCTGCATATGGAAGTTATGCCGTTTAATACCACCCGCAAAACCTTTACCAATGCTTCTGCCTTGCGCATCAATAACTTGACCCGCAGTAAAAATATCTAAAGACAACTCTGTCCCTGGCATTAAATCCAAGCCTTCGCCATCGTCCAGCCTAAATTCCCACAGCCCACGCCCAGCGGTCACATTAGCTGCTGCATAATGACCAGCCATCGGCTTGTTGACGTGTGAAGATTTCTTATCACCTGCAGCAACCTGAATGGAACGATAGCCATCCACTTCTACAGTCTTGACCTGAACTACCCTATTTGAATCAATACTCAGGACAGTCACCGGTACAGACAACCCATCATCACAAAAAACCCTAGTCATACCGCACTTGCGGCCAATAAGACCTATTGACATTTGCCAATTCCTCTACGCTTAATTCAACTTTATTTGAACATCCACACCGGCTGCAAGATCTAACTTCATCAGTGCATCTACGGTCTTTTCCGTTGGCTCGACAATATCCAACAGCCTCTTATATGTTCTTAACTCATATTGATCTCGCGCATCTTTATCGACATGTGGCGAGATTAAAATGGTAAAACGCTCTTTCTTAGTAGGCAAGGGTATCGGGCCTTTAACTTGGGCACCTGTTCTCCTTGCTGTTTCTACTATCTCACCAGCCGATTGATCAATCAATTTATGGTCAAATGATTTCAGTCGGATTCTGATAGTTTGATTAGACATAGTAATTACTCGATTATTGATGCAACAACGCCAGCACCGACTGTACGACCACCTTCACGAATAGCGAAACGCAAACCTTCCTGCATAGCAATCGGTGAAATCAGTGTCACTACTACAGAGACATTGTCACCTGGCATTACCATTTCGGTGCCTTCTGGTAATTTAACAGCGCCGGTTACATCGGTTGTTCTAAAATAGAACTGTGGACGATAACCATCAAAGAACGGCGTATGACGACCGCCTTCATCTTTAGACAACACGTAAATTTCGGAATTGAACTTAGCGTGTGGCTTAATGCTGCTTGGTTTCGCCAATACTTGACCACGCTCAACTTCATCGCGTTTAGTGCCTCTTAACAACAAACCAACGTTATCACCGGCCTCGCCTTGGTCGAGCAATTTACGGAACATTTCCACACCCGTTACGGTAGTCTTGACTGTCGGCCTGATACCTACAATTTCAACTTCCTGACCGACCTTGATAATACCGCGTTCAATACGTCCGGTAACAACAGTGCCACGGCCTGAAATAGAGAATACGTCCTCAACCGGCATTAAGAAGTCACCATCAACCGCTCTTTCTGGCAATGGAATATAACTATCTAAAGCTTCCACCAATTTGACAACGGAATTAAAGCCCATATCGGTTGGCGCAGCACCCGTAGTGGCCTCATCCAAAGCCATTCTTGCAGAACCGATGACAATAGGCGTGTCATCGCCTGGAAAATCATAAGAACTTAGTAACTCTCTCAGCTCCATATCAACTAATTCAATCAACTCCTCATCATCAACCAAATCAGCTTTATTCAAATAAACAACGATAAAAGGAACACCAACCTGTCTTGATAACAAAATGTGTTCGCGGGTTTGCGGCATAGGGCCATCAGCTGCCGAACAGACCAAAATAGCGCCATCCATTTGTGCCGCACCTGTAATCATGTTCTTTACATAGTCAGCATGGCCTGGGCAGTCAACGTGAGCATAATGACGTTTTGTTGACTCATATTCCACGTGAGAAGTCGCAATCGTAATACCGCGTGCACGCTCTTCAGGTGCGTTGTCAATTTGATCGAACGCCTTAACAGCACCACCGTGCAACTTCGCCATTACCGATGTTAAAGCAGCTGTCAAAGTAGTTTTACCGTGATCAACGTGACCAATTGTGCCTACGTTTACGTGTGGCTTATTACGTGAAAATTTTTCTTTAGCCATGAGTCAATACCTTTATGTTACATTCAATGTTATGAAGATTTTTTTATGATCGCTTCTGCAATATGTGCAGGCATTTCACTGTATTTTTCAAACTGCATACTGTACGTAGCTCTACCTTGTGTCACCGAACGCAAATCGGTTGCATAACCAAACATTTCTGCCAACGGCACTTCGCAACCAATCGCTTTACCTGATGGAATATCATCCATGCTCTGAACCACCCCTCGCCGCCGGTTAATATCACCAACAACATCGCCCATATAATCTTCAGGCGTAGTAATTTCAACTTTCATAATGGGTTCTAACAAAACCGGCTTTGCATTTCGGGCCCCGTCTCTGAACGCCATAGAGCCCGCAATTTTAAAAGCCATATCGTTCGAATCAACATCATGATAAGAACCATCAAATAAAGTCACTTTTACATCCAGAACCGGATATCCTGCAAGAACACCACTTTTTAGCTGTTCCTGTATACCTTTATCTACCGCCGGAATATATTCTTTAGGGACTACAGCCCCAACAATTTCATTGACAAATTCATATCCTCCACCGCGCTCCTGAGGCTCTAGTCGCAACCAAACGTGTCCATACTGACCTCGACCGCCGGATTGTCTTATAAATTTGCCTTCCTGCTCGACTTTTTCACGAATCGTTTCCCGGTAGGCTACCTGAGGCGCACCAACATTCGCCTGCACACCAAATTCCCTTTTCATGCGATCAACAACAATCTCAAGATGAAGCTCACCCATCCCTGAGATAATAACCTGACCCGAATCTTCATCCGAATGCACTCTGAACGAAGGATCTTCTTGTGCCAATTTACCCAAAGCAACGGCCATTTTTTCTTGATCGCCTTTAGTCTTAGGCTCTACTGCTACCGAAATAACGGGATCAGGAAACTCCATGCGCTCTAAAATAATGACATCATTAGGATCACACAAGGTTTCACCCGTTGTCACATCCTTGAGGCCAATCGCCGCAGCTATATCACCGGCGTAAACTTCCTTAACGTCCTCACGGCTGTTGGCATGCATCTGAACAATACGTCCAATACGTTCTTTTTTCTTTTTTATAGGGTTATAAACGCTGTCTCCGGAATTCAGAACACCCGAATAAACCCTAAAAAACGTCAACATGCCAACGAAAGGATCAGATGCAATTTTAAAGGCCAACGCTGAAAATGGCGACTTATCACAAGCGGGGCGACACGCTTCCGTCACTTCATCTTCCAGAACGCCTTTTATGGCGGCAACATCAGTTGGAGCCGGCATGTATTCAATTACCGAATCCAACATAGCCTGCACCCCCTTATTTTTAAAGGCGGAACCACATAAAGCCGGCACAATTTCATTTGCTATCGTTCGAGATCGTATCCCTTCCCTTATTTCGTCAACTGTCAAAACGCCCTCTTCCAGATATTTTTCAGTCAACGCTTCACTTCCTTCTGCTGCCGTTTCGACAAGATAATCTCGCCATTTTTCACAGATCGGCACCATTTCGGCTGGAACATCCCTTTCTTCGAAAATCATCCCATTACTGGCATTATCCCAATAAACGGCACGCATTTTTATAAGATCAACGACCCCTTCAAAACTATCTTCAACACCTATTGGCAACTGCATCACTACGGGATGCGCCCCTAATCGAGAACGAATCTGCTCAATAACCCTCAAAAAATCAGCCCCGACCCGATCCATCTTGTTGACAAAAACCAAGCGCGGGACGTGGTACTTATCAGCCTGTCGCCAAACGGTTTCAGACTGGGGCTCAACGCCACCAACAGCACAAAAAACAACACAAGCCCCATCCAAAACACGTAACGAGCGCTCTACTTCAATAGTAAAATCAACATGTCCGGGCGTATCGATGATATTGATGCGATGTTGTTCGTATTGCCCTGCCGAACCAGCCCAAAAACACGTCGTTGCCGCAGAAGTTATGGTTATTCCACGCTCCTGCTCCTGCGCCATCCAATCCATGGTTGCAGCACCATCATGCACTTCTCCCATCTTATGCGAAACCCCCGTATAGTAGAGTATTCGCTCTGTCGTTGTCGTTTTACCCGCATCAATGTGAGCCATGATGCCAATATTACGATAACGACCAACAGGAGTCTTACGCACAAAAAATATACAAAAAACTTAACTATGAAAGCACCTACCAGCGATAATGGGAGAAAGCCTTATTGGCTTCAGCCATTCTATGCGTATCTTCACGCTTCTTGGCAGCCGAACCCCTGCTTTCACAAGCATCCATCATCTCACCCGCCAATTTGGCGGACATGGTTCTTTCATTTCTTTTTCTGGAAGCGTCGATCAACCAGCGCATGGCCAAAGCCATACGTCTCGAAGGCCGAACCTCAACAGGAACCTGATAGGTAGCACCGCCCACACGACGAGACTTAACCTCAACACGCGGCTGAACATTTTCTAAAGCTTTAGACAACACTTCCAAAGGCTCACGATGCCCCTTGCTTTCAATAACATCCAAGGCTCCGTAAACAATACCTTCAGCAACTGATTTCTTACCACTCTCCATGATCATGTTCATGAATTTGGTCAGCATCACGCTGCCAAACCGTGGATCTGGAATAATTTCTCTTTTTGTAGCGACTCTTCTTCTAGACATTTTTCACCAACCGACTACTTGCCCTTAGGCCGTTTTGTTCCATATTTGGAGCGACCACACTTTCTATTATTCACCCCAGAAGAATCCAGACTGCCACGCACAACGTGATAGCGAACACCGGGCAAATCTTTAACCCGGCCACCCCTGATCAAAACCACAGAGTGCTCCTGAAGATTATGTCCTTCACCGCCAATGTAGCTACTGACTTCGGAGCCATTGGTCAACCTAACCCTCGCCACTTTACGTAACGCAGAGTTTGGCTTTTTTGGCGTGGTTGTATAAACACGAGTGCAAACCCCTCTGCGCTGAGGACAAGCCTCCAACGCGGGCACATTGCTCTTTTCTATTTTCTTAGCGCGTGGCTTACGAACCAACTGGTTAATCGTGGCCATATTTCTTTTTACTCCGACATATAAATTAACTATCAGCCAACAACAAAACCACCACCCGTTAAACTTAACGACGACCAAAAACCCCCTAGAGTCGGTTAATAACGTTAGCTAATGTGAGCTGGACATATTACTTCTTTATTTTTTTCAGGTCAAGTTGAATTTTGGTAGAAATCTACTTAAATTCCAAAGACGGGCAGTATCCGTATATTTTTTACAACAAACAGCTTTCTTCGAATTAACCGTACACGGAACTTTATGTGCGAAAATAAGCTCCCTGACTACTTTTTTTACTCAACTGCCCATCACCTAGATATTTAAAGCCTGCTTCAAGGCTTCTTCCACATCACCTGAATCGACGACAGTTGCAACTTCATTTTCAATCGCTTGATTTTGAAGCAGCCGGTTTTTTCTACCTTCATGATAAGCCAAACCCGTACCTGCCGGAATTAAACGGCCGACAATCACGTTTTCCTTTAAGCCCTGTAAACTATCGCTTAAACCACGAACAGCAGCGTCAGTTAACACGCGTGTCGTTTCCTGGAAAGAGGCAGCTGAAATAAACGATTCAGTCGCCAATGATGCCTTAGTAATACCGAGCAACACTGATTCATAACTGGCTGGAATTTTTCCTTCTGACTCTACGCGGTCATTTTCCTCGCGCATTTGCGCACGTTCAACTTGCTCGCCTTTCAAGAATGACGTATCACCCGATGCAGTAATCTCAACTTTTCTCAGCATCTGGCGAATAATCGCCTCGATATGCTTGTCATTGATCTTTACCCCTTGCAAACGGTAAACATCTTGTATTTCCTTGACCAGATAGTTAGCCAGCTCCTCAACACCCCTCAGCCTCAAAATATCGTGCGGCGTCAATTCACCTTCAGCAATGGTTTCACCTTTTTCAACATACTCACCTTCGAAAACAGTGATATGCCGCCATTTCGGTATTAAAGTCTCAATCTGCTCACCAGCCGCATCGGTGATAATCACCCGTTGCTTACCTTTAGTTTCCTTGCCAAAAGACACAGTACCGCTGGTTTCCGCCAGTATCGCAGGATCCTTGGTCTTACGTGCCTCAAACAAATCCGCCACCCGAGGTAAACCGCCGGTAATATCACGGGTCTTACTCGATTCTTGCGGAATTCTGGCCAAAACATCGCCTACCTTCACCTCGCCGCCGTCTTTGATACCTGCAATAGCACCGGCAGGCAAAAAGTATTGCGCCGGAATTTCTGTTCCCGGCAAATAAATGGTATTGCCTTCACTATCAAGCAGCTTAACCATAGGCCGTAGCTCTTTACCGACACTACCTCGCTGTTTCGGATCGGTCACCACCAAGGAACTTAAGCCGGTTACTTCATCATTTTGCTTTTGTACGGTTACACCATCAACAAAATCTTTCAGCTCAACAACACCATCCACTTCAGTAATAACTGGATGCGTATGCGGATCCCACGTGACAATAATGTCGCCAGCACTGACTTTACTGCCCTCTTGCGCAGAAAGCACAGCACCATAAGGAATCTTATAACGTTCTCTTTCCCGGCCGTAATCATCGACCACACCAACTTCGCCCGATCTTGACACAGCAACAAGATTGCCTTCTCTGTTCAATACGGATTTTAAGTTGTTCAAACGCACTATACCGGACGATTTAACCTGTACATTGCTGATAGCCGCAGATCGGGATGCCGCGCCACCGATATGGAAAGTGCGCATGGTCAACTGTGTTCCCGGCTCACCGATAGATTGGGCGGCGATAACGCCTACCGCTTCACCGATATTAACCAAGTGACCACGCCCTAAATCGCGTCCGTAACAAGCTGCACATACGCCGTGACGGTTTTCGCAGGTGATGATTGACCGCACAACAACCTGATCGACACTGTGTTCTTCAAGCACGGATACCCATTGTTCATCCAACAAAGTACCCAACGGCACGACCACGTTTTTACCGGAACCGTCCATAACATCATGAACAGTGACTCGACCCAATACACGTTCTGATAATGGTTCAACGACATCACCACCTTCGATGATGGGCATCATAACCAAGCCATTCGAAGTACCGCAATCCGTACCAGTAATGACCAAATCTTGCGCGACGTCAACCAGCCTGCGGGTCAAATAACCTGAGTTGGCAGTTTTCAGCGCGGTATCGGCAAGACCTTTACGCGCACCGTGTGTGGAAATAAAATATTGCAATACGTCCAAGCCTTCCCTAAAGTTCGCAGTAATAGGCGTTTCAATGATCGAACCGTCTGGCTTGGCCATCAAGCCGCGCATACCGGCTAATTGACGAATCTGGGCTGCCGATCCCCTCGCCCCTGATTCGGCCATCATAAAGATGGAATTGAACGATTTTTGTTTTACTGTCTTGCCATCCGCATCAACAACAGATTCTTCACCCAATCCATCCATCATCACCTTGGCAACCTGGTCGTTGGCATGTGACCAAATATCGACGACCTTGTTATAGCGTTCGCCATCGGTTACCAAACCTGAAGCATACTGGCTTTGAATCTCGTTAACCTCCAGATCGGCCGCTTTGATAATGTCAACTTTTCTGGCGGGTATCGCCATGTCTTCAATACCAAACGACACGCCAGAAATTGTCGCGTAGCGAAAACCTAAATACATCAGCTGATCGGCAAGTATGACCGTGTCTTTATTGCCTAAATAGCGATAGCTGTAGTTAATTAAGCGCGATATATTCTTTTTGGTCATATCGCAATTAACCAGTTCAAAAGGCATGCAATCGGGTACAACTTCCCAAATCAAGGCACGACCTACGGTAGTAGCTACACGGTGGGTTTTTTCTGTCTGCTCGCCTTTTTCATTAGTTAATTTTTCTACAATGCTTTTCACAGTTGGAAGATTTATTGATTCAAATAAGACAATCTTTATTGTTAGAAGATTTGGACATTTTTCTGATAAT
>SBAV01000355.1 GCA_005239965.1 Methylobacter tundripaludum | reverse complement strand
TTTGCAGCAGGTTTATTTCTGGTAGCAGCATCAATGCACGCGCCCCATTGTTTCTACCAGTCGCTATCCCATCCGCAGCCATGCCGATGTATTCCCGTATTTGATCGGGGGTAGGTGGTGGTAGCGCGTCATCATGATAAGACTTAACCAACTTGTGTTTTTCATGGCTTGCGATGTCATCAGCGGTAACGCTTGCGCGGTCAAACTTCAATTTGATGGCTATAGCCGCCGCCTGTTCATCGTCAATGTCAACCGCTTCAATCTTGCGTGTGTTGGTTAGTTCTTCCAACTTGCTACCCGCCGTTTTCAGCGACTCAGACAACGCCGCGTTTTCATGCAGGGCAGGGGGTGAAACGCGCTTGATACCCTTCAACGCGAATTCTTCATCAATCACCGCGTAGTATTGGCTGAATAGGTTGTGTGTGATTTCGTCAAGTTCAACAGTGTAAGCACTGTGAAGCCCCGCCATTGCACGAAGCACTTTTTGTCTATCTGCATCATCCATGTTGGCGCAAATCAGCGCATCTTTTGCCGCTATGTATGCCTTGGCATCCTTGCGCACTTCCCACGGTGTTAAAGGTTTTCCCCTTTCGGATTGGTCAACCCGCACCATGTGAATGTGCTTTGAACGCATATCACGAACCCGAAAAGGCAATTGCATAGAAGCGACTGCATCAGGCGCGTCTTTGTCGCACACCATGAACGCTATGACGGTTTCAAAATGGATACCTTCAATACTTACGCCAGTACCAACGGTAGGGGATGCGATAACCACATCATAGAGCTTGAATAGTGAGTTATCCGCTTTTGCATCAACCAGTTCTTTGCTATCAGCCCCCATTTTGTCGTGGAAGGCATCAAGAACACGCTTTCCCTTGAGTAGCCCTTGCTCTTCAAGTGCAACCCTAATCTTTGCCGCCAGTTCCGCGCTGGTGCAGGCGATGAAAACAGGCTTTCCCGCCTTGATGTATTCAGCCGCCAACGATACGCCAGCCGCCCGACCTTCAACCCAATCATAAGTATGGTCAGCCCACACGCTGTATTCATTCACCAGTTGGGTGAATTCCAGATCAGGCATGAAAGCCGCCGCGAATGCAGAAGAACCAGCCGCTAGATGGGCATCCATCAACAACACAATCTTTGCTTTGCTTGTTGCTTGCTGGATTGCTTCACCCGCTTGCCCTTTGTTGGTAATCGTACCCCGCGCCATGAATTGCGCCCCACTTTCGGATTCATCAAAGGCAACGATGTTTATCTTTCGCCCTGCATCAGTCAGCAGTTTTAGGACGTTGGGTAGGTTGTTGTAGGTGGTCGTGACCGCATCAGCATCAGCCGCGCTTTTTGGGGTAAGGTCGGTGTAGTTCGTGACTTTCCGCGCAACCCCTTTTTCTTTGGTTGTTCGCTCCAGTCGTTTGGCAGTGCCACGGTTTAAGCTGGCAAGGTGTACGACGATGATTGACACGTCACCTTTGTCTTGCTTCATCAGTTGCAAAGCAAGCATGTGAGTCTTGCCCGTGTTCATATCCGATTTGATGGCTATCCAGCGATAACCAGCGTCAAGCGCGGCTTGTACGGGGTCGGCAATAAAGCGGGAATTTGCTGTTAATAGTTGTGGTAGTAGATGATTATCGTTATCATTGTTGAACGTTTTACGCGCTAAATAGATTATGTTTTTAACCTGTTTTGCGCCTTTTGGGTCTAATGTGTGGCTAAGATTCCCTTCATTTGATATTTTAGAAGGGTGTTCAACACCCTTACGGGTGGTTGCATTTGGTTTCATGGTGGCTTGTCTCTTGCCATGTGACCAAGAAAGCGGGCATCCTTTTTAAGATCATGGGACACCGCCTCCTATGCTCACTTCCTATATTATGGTTGTTGCTGTCCGTCGCCAAACATCGAGCTTCAACCGCGTCGCCCCGTCCTGTATTGCAAGCCCCGTTAATTCGGGGCTTTTGCGTTATGGGCAGTTCATAATAACCTCATTCCTGATAAGTGACAAAGCACTTGCGTCATAAACTGCCTGATCAAGCCAATCTACGCCCTTGTAAGCCGTCGAAACGCATAAACTAGGTAATATAATCCTAACATCCATTCGATGGCTTACGCGGGATTCTAACACCCTTGCCGCATGTTCCCCGCGCTTGTTTGCGTCCTTATCTGAAAATATCAGCAATGTCTCTACTTGTTCAGGAATTTCTAACCCTTCCAACAAGGCAGCAGTACCCGCAGCAGCTACCGACATAAAGCCACCCAGCCCGATGGATACCGCCAACATCGTTTCAATACCTTCACCAACGGCAAGCACCTTGCCAGCTTTGCCGAATCTTACCGCGCCCCCGACCATACCATTGATCGACAGCATAGGCTTACTGTCACAATCTGCATTCAAACCCGCTTCAAGTACAGCTTGAATTATTTCATCGTCTGCTTTTCGCCCGTCTTTTGTCAGGTAAATACGCTGCAAGCCTAGCCAACCGCTTGAACTGGACACGCGCCCGACAATTGCCGCCCACGTTTTCCAGCCGCCTTTCCCATCAAGTAGCGGCTTGCCGTTCACGTAGTAGGGTAAGCCGGGGGGATACAGCAAAGACGGTGAACGCAAGTCAGCAGCAGCAGGTATGCCGCGATTCTGGAAATATGCGCGGTGAATTTCTCCCGGTTCATGCTGGCACTTAGCCAAAATACTGGCGATAGCCTTACGCCTTGCCGCCTGCTTTTCCGGTGATATTCCCAGCGATTCAGCAGCGCCCCCGGCATCCCGTGCCACTGGTTCAGCACACGCACCACC
>SBAV01000306.1 GCA_005239965.1 Methylobacter tundripaludum | reverse complement strand
GCAAAAAATTATTTCAACCATGCGGCTGAGTTTTCTTATTAACTATCATGAATTGAAAGCGCTGTAAGTCATTTAAGGGTATTTAAAGTACAGTTTACATAGGAAGGACAACGGCCAGTCAGCAAGCGATTATTCTGATGCTCGACAAGGTTTGCTGTACAAAACCGTGTGGTATTTGGCAGATAAACGCGGCGATAATCGATCCTTGCTGATGATTTACCATAGTGCATTCTCCTCGTAATTTGATTGTTGTCTTATTTTTTACGGTTTATGGCGGGTGTTGATTTGAATGCGGCTTAAAGCTTTATTTCGTACCAGCGTAATTTGCAGTTCAAAGTTCAAATCACGCCAAGCTCGGGCGACTCTGGAATCCTGGAAAATTGTGTACACTTTATTAACAAAACAAAACCGCGTGTTGTGATTTCAACGTTGAATTTTAGACCTGACGACCTTATATTTTAAACAATTAAACCTTAATAAAAAGGTCATCCCACATGAGTACACTGCATATTGTTTGTCCCCATTGCCATACGGTAAACCGGATATCAGCCGAGCGCCTAAGTCAGCATCCCCGTTGCGGCCAATGTAAGGAGGCTTTGTTTACCGGGCATCCGCTGGAATTAACAGGCCGAAATTTTCAACAACATATTGCGCATAACGATATTCCTGTCGTTGTCGATTTCTGGGCATCCTGGTGTGGACCCTGCAAGATGATGGCACCATCGTATGCACAAGCATCTGTTACACTTGAACCTCGGATACGCTTAGCCAAACTCAATACTGAGCAGGAACAGGGCATTGCTGCTCAATTTAACATTCGCAGCATTCCTACCCTGATAATATTCAAATCTGGTCGTGAAATAGCCCGAAACTCCGGTGCCATGAATACTGCGGATATAGTCCGCTGGATCAACAGTCATAGCTAAATTGGTTGCAGTAATTTCCAATCATTTATTGTGGATGTGGGGATATCAGATCAATTCTGTTGCTTCGATTAAGGCGGTTTTCTGAAGCAAAACCGCCTTACATGTCTATGCATCAGTATTTGCCAATCGTATATTGCTCTTTGTACATGAAAAGTCCGTTATTGCCGTGACCTGTAACATCCAGAGCTGTGTTTTTAAAAGGAAAATAGGCCTGCAAATTGGCTTCTTTACCAGTTAGGGCATGGCTCAGATTGGTTTTTATTTCCGTCTGAAGTAACGCCCGATTCCACAGACGTACTTCGTCTACGACCCAATTTCCGTAACGGCCAACGATAAAGTTTCCGATGCCTGCGTCGATATATCCCTTTGCCGTAGTCATGCTCACCAGGTTTCCATTTTTGTATAGCTTGAAATTATTTATACTTTGTCCGGCGTTGTAAGTCACCGCCAGATGGGTCCAGGTGTTGCCGCCCAGTAAACCGGTATCCTGTCCACGTACCTCAAAACTTCCTTGGGTGGTTTGGATTTGAGCGACAAGTCCGCGTTTTCCAAAATAATCCATTGTTCCCAAACTAAACCCTGGGTTGTAACCTGTTTTTAAATCTCGCTGTTTAAATAGAATCGGCGTGCGATAGTCCGAAAAACCCGTTCCAATGCCGCCACCAATGTCTTTAACCCAGACTTCGGCCGTCAGTTGCGCGCTAAAGTTAAGTGTTTTGGCTAATACTTGCATATTATCCGCCCTGTCTTCAAATGTTTGGGAGCTGGTATAGAGACGCAACCCTTTTCCCACGACGTTGCTGTTTGAGGTCGGCGCGACCCGGCGATAAAAGATATCCATGTCGCAGTAACCGCCACACAAGCTGTTGGAGTAATAAGAAGCATTGGTTATAGAATGCAGTAGCCCCGTTGTTGTTGCTTTTGCATGAGAGCGTTGATAGGAACCGGTCGAGAATGCTTGATGCAACCATAACGGTTTATCAAAACTGGCTCCCCCGTTATTGGAATAACGATACGTCGGACTGTCCCAGAATGTGTAGAAAGAAGCGCCACTTGTATCACGCGGATCAATGGCAACCTCAGGCCACCAGCCACCTTCGGCGCTAAGCACAGTGTCTGCCTTAAACGTGCTGCCTTGGTTCGCGCTGCGGCGTAAATGGATTTTATTATCAGTCGTCGGAAAAAGCACATACACATAATTTCCTTGCGCTGCTATTGTCTCTTGTCCAGAAGAAAGTTCGCCGCCCGTATAAAACCTTATTGGTGCGCCGAATGTGTCGCCTTTGTTAGTGGAACGGCGATACATCAATGTCCTGGTGCCTTTGTAATCTGTATCCAATTGATTCCAAATAACATACACATTGGAACCTATCGCAGCGATATCGGGTGAGTTGTAAGCGTCTTTAGTACCTAATGCGTAAAAACGTCCGTCTTTCGCCTTGGTGGTGCTAAGCCAACGGTTGCGGAAAGAATGGCCATCATCAACCGAAGAGCTAAGACCAATTTTGGCCTGAAAGTTTCCGAAATAATAAGGTTCTAACAGCCACCAATGCAGCACATAGATGTCCTTGCCAACAAGCAATAAATCTTCGAAATTTCCATCATCTTGATTGTTAGAGATTGGATTGGCTGTTCTAAATTGTCTGCCACCGTTGTCGGAAATTTGTAAGTGTATCTGATAATTATCGTACCAATTGGCTCGATATTTATATCCAATAACGATACGCTGGGTATTGCAGTCAATATGCGGCTGTGTGATGTGCCAAACATCTGCACCTTCGACTAACACCCGCGCCGCTTCGAAGTTTTTGCCGTTATTGGTCGAGCGGTAATAGTACAGACGATAATACCAGCTGCGTTGGCTGGAGATAGGATAGGAAATGGGTACAATGATATGTACAGAGTTTCCCGCCACACAGATATGTTTCGCACTGCGATCTGCCACCAATTCTCCGCCGCTGGTCAACTTACTAACCAGTACCTGTTCTTTTTCCCAAGTGCTGCCCCCATTGATAGAGCGGCGATAGACAAACCGATGATCCGACCAGTCATTCTTTAACCCATACCAAAGGGCATGCACATTATTGCCCGATACGCTTAAATCACTGAACTCATCGCGCCAGACGATACCAGCCGGCGGCTCTAAATTCGAGGTATAGGATAAATTTTTCATCCATGAAGAAACTTGTGGATTACGGGCTTCAGCGACATTGGTGAGCATTAAAGCGAACACACACATCACCATAAGGTTCAAGTTTTTTCTGATGCTTGGCTGTTGTGCAGAAGATTGCATAATTATTCCCCCTAATAAAGCATAAAGACTAGGCACTTTGCCGTATTTACAAAGCAAAGCGCAAATATAGCGACACTCAATTCAAATGTACTCCAAAAAAACTGACACACGGCCACCAGCGGCTACACCTTTCAAGCAGACATCCTATGTAAATTTGGTAAATGACGATCAACAAAACTGGAACATCACTTGGCATTTCAAAGCGTTATTTTTTGGTCATGTACAGGGCAGTATTTTATAAACCTCATAAGCCGGTTCTTCATAAGGATGGACACTGAGCAATGTCCGCACGGCTTCTTTTATTGCAGCATCGGTGCAAACCATTTCCACCTTGTATTCGGCCACTTTTTCCAGCTGATTAATTCTACTTTGTTAAATCAACATCGCCCTATCATGTTGAAAAAACCAATTGATTTTTAAACGCATAATCAATCGATGCTTGCCTCCTCCTGTGT
>SBAV01000505.1 GCA_005239965.1 Methylobacter tundripaludum | reverse complement strand
GGTTGGGATGAGGGGAATTTAAATTGTTGATTTTATTCTCCTCACCCCAACCCTCTCCAGCAGGAGAGGGAGCTTTCTTACTTAACTTAATGGCACTGAGCCTTAACCCAGGGTGATCGGTTATCATAGTGCATCATCTGGGTTCAACCTTGTTGTTCATCACCCATCACCTTAAACACGTTTAACAGTGATATATGGCTAAGCTCAATCCCCAACAGCACGCTGCCGTTAAAGCAATCGACCATCCCTTATTGGTACTGGCCGGTGCTGGCAGTGGTAAAACCCGCGTTATTACCGAAAAAATTGCTTATCTGGTTAAGCAGGGCATTCCGGCACGAAACATTGCGGCGGTTACGTTTACCAATAAGGCCGCACGGGAAATGAAACACCGCGTTTCCAAACTGCTGGATGATAAGAATAGCCGTGGACTGCGGGTGTCGACGTTTCATTCATTAGGGCTGGATATTCTCCGCGCCGAATCGAAAACGCTAGGCTATAAATCCGGACTGACCTTGTTCGATGAGCAGGATAAGCACACACTGCTACGTAACTTAATCACCCATGGCGCAAAAGATTGCGATATTGACAACGTAGACAGCTATGCCTGGCAGATCGGCCAGTGGAAAAACGCTTTTGTCACCACTGAGCAATCACTGAGCACCGCAAATGCCGACCAGTATGCTATTGCCCATCTGTATATTGACTACACCCGCAGCTTAAAAGCCTATAACGCTGTCGATTTTGATGACTTGATTTTGCAGCCCGTGATGCTGTTTCAACAACATCACGCTGCGTTGGAAAAATGGCAAAACAAGATCCGCTATTTGCTGGTCGATGAATATCAGGATACTAACGCTACCCAATACCAGTTGGTGAAGTTGATTGCCGGTAGCTTAGGGCGCTTTACGGTGGTGGGCGATGATGACCAATCGATTTACGCCTGGCGCGGTGCATCGCCGCAAAATCTGTCGCAATTGCAACAAGATTACCCCCGCCTGGAAGTTATCAAGCTGGAACAGAATTACCGCTCTACTGGACGCATCCTTAAAGTTGCCAATCAGCTGATCGCCAACAACCCCCATGCTTTTGAAAAACGCTTGTGGAGTGAGTTGGGTTATGGCGATCCGCTACGGGTTTTAAGCCATAAAGATGAACTGATTGAAGCCCAGCAAATCATCTCCGAAATTATTCACCATAAATTTAAAACTGGTGGCAGTTATAAAGATTACGCGATTTTATATCGGGGCAACCACCAGTCCCGGTTATTCGAGAAAGGGCTTAGGGAAAACAATATCCCATACTTCATTAGCGGCAGCACGTCATTCTTTGCCTACTCGGAAATCAAGGACATTCTGGGCTATTTACGGCTGTTTGTTAACCCGGATGATGATGCCGCGTTTTTGCGTATCATCAATACACCGCGGCGTGAGATCGGCCCAACCACATTGGAAAAACTCGGCGCTTATGCCAATCAGCGCCAGGTCAGTCTGTTTGCTGCCAGTACCGAGTTGGGCTTAACGCAAAAACTGCCGGAAAAATCCATACAGCGCCTTGGAAAATTCACCAACTGGGTAATTGATACCTCAGATCGCATCGAACGCGGCGATACCTTTGGGGTGATTGAAGACATGATACGGCAAATCGATTATCCGCAATGGTTACGGGAAAACAGCAAAACCAAGGAATCTGCCGAGCGCAAAATGAAAAATGTTTATGAGCTGGTTGATTGGCTAAAACGCATTGCAGATAAAGACAGCGACGGTAATAAGCCGTTGTCGGAAATTGTCGCCAAAATGATGCTGATGGATATACTGGAGCGCAACCAGGAAGAAGAGGCAAGCGATCAAGTCAGTTTGATGACCTTACACGCTGCCAAAGGCCTGGAGTTTCCGCATGTGTTCTTGATTGGCATGGAAGAAAACATTCTGCCGCATGAAAACAGCATAGAAACCGGCAATATCGAAGAAGAGCGGCGTTTGGCTTATGTAGGCATCACCCGCGCCCAGCGTACCTTGACGTTCAGTTATTGCACGCACCGTAAACGCTACGGTGAAATCAGTGAATGTGAACCCAGCCGCTTTCTAAATGAATTGCCCGCCGATGACCTGGAATGGTCCAGCAAAAAACAGCTCGATCCGGAAGTCAAAAAAGAAAACGCTAAGTCTTTTTTTGCTACAGCAAGAACAATTACATCGTAATTATCGAGGCAATCGGTTAAAATGTGCGGCTACGCGCCCGTAGCTCAGCTGGATAGAGCGCAGCCCTCCGGAGGCTGAGGTCAGAGGTTCGAATCCCCTCGGGCGCGCCATTTTTTCCCATCCTTCAATCCCGCACTTTTCGTCATCATTTCCAATCAAGTTAAGTGCTGAAGCTGAAGATAGCATCTTTATTGGCCAAGGTTTGATGGCGTTAATTTTAGCGAGTTATTCAAATCACTGGCTGTCCAGCATTGTTTTTTCATTGCCTCGAAATTTAATAAATCTTGATGTCCATCTGTATCATTTATTTTACGAAAGCTTTGTATCAATAATTAATTCATTACATTAAGTTAATATAAATCAATATGTTGATTCGTTGGCATGATTCATGATTGATTTATTGTGATCGCAATTCTTTGACTGTTTTGCAATACTTGAACAGTAGCAACTCAATTTCAAGAAAATATTTAATTTCTTACAAGGAATGGATAATGAAACCTACCCATTTGTTAACATCTTCAATCATTTTATGGGCCGTTTTCAGCCTGTTGTCATTGGCTCATGCGAGCCCGACTGTTTTAGGAACCAGTCAGGATGGCTTGTTAGCCGTCGATAAGCAAGGCAATTTATGGGGAACCAATCAAAAAGAAGGCAAATTTGCACAGCAAGTCGTGAAATTTACTGGTAAGTCAGCTCATTTTTCCCGTACCGGGTATTCAGCTTCATTAATCAAAAAGCTCAAACCCAAAGGCAGTAATGTTGCCCATAACGTGGAAGGCCATATCGCCCAGGTATGGCCGTTGCCGGATGGCACAGTGTTATTTATGGCCGAAGTTAAAGCCAAAAGTTTTTTGTACAAATTAAATCCTAAGGCTAATTCAGTAGGCAATAACCAAAAGCTGCATTTCAACAACAAACAGGCTGTTATGAATGTTGGTGAGCGTTATGATTCAACTAAAAAAAAGCGTCTTCATTATGAAGATATCCGAGGATTGCATCAAAGATCGTTGCTGGTAGCTAAAGTTGCGGGTAAAACCGTGCTTTTCTTTGGTGAATACAATATTCGCGCCAAAAGGTCGCCAGGGCGTGGCAATGATGCGGTTGCGTTATGGAAATCGACAGATATGGGTAACACATGGGGAAGAGTGGTCGAATGGAATACAAATGGCGTTCACGCGGTACGTCACATTCACGGGCTTAAACAAAACCCCCATAATGGCTGGATATACATATTATTCGGCGACAATGACCGTGAATCTGGTATTGTAGCGTGGGATGGCGTGTCGAAGGCAATACCAAACAATACGATTCTTGTTAAAATAGGCCTCAATAAATATAAGGGCTGGAAAGCCATTTCTGGCTCTCAAAATATGCGGGCAGGCGATATCGTATTTACCAAAAATAAATGTATTTGGCTTCCTGATATCGATTTTATCGGTCAGGGTACGTTAATTTATGGACAAGAAGCCAATCACAATTTAACAGGTTTTCGGGCAACCAATCCTTTTTATTTTGGCAATGGCTCATCGCCTATTATTGCAGAGATGGATTCAAAGGGGTCAATTTATTGGGCATCTTTTAGAGCGCAGCTTAATCATTCAACCACCCCTCCAACAGTTACAGAAAAGAAGGTATATCTTTGGACCTCAACGAATTCGGGTTTTACATGGTCGCTGCCCATTTCAATACCGGTTTACAACGACTGGTCGTCTGTCCCGCAAAACCTGTTTCTATCTCCCTGGGGTACGCTGGTTTTGGGAGGACGTGGTGTAATATTTGCTCCTAAAGGTAATGTATCTGGTTCTTCTATCTATTTTAATCGATAAAATAATTGCAAAAAAATGAGCGTGTACATTTAATCGATTGAATTCAAAAGTTGGTTTGCCCCAAAACAGCAGGCAAACCAACAATCTACGCAGCTAAGCACTACCGCCGTCTTTATCGTCATCACTTGCATTTTCATCCACCACATTTATGGCAGTGGTCTCTTTTGCGTTCACTTTCATCATGAATACCATCCCTGACACTACTGCTAAAACCATAAATATCTCAAATATCATTCTTATCATTGTCAGCACCACTGTTATGAGGTTAATAGTGGCAGCGAAACACCAGCGTCCGCTGTCTTGCAGAGTCCTTCCGCTATATTGTGGAATTTTGCCAGCATTATCTAAGTTGTTTTCGGCAATTTTGCAACAAATCCCTACATTAATACAGTTAATTGGTAACAGCCTAAAAGTCAAATTTTTATCTTTAAATCGTGTTGATACGGTTTTAAGATTGGATGTAAGCCAATTTAAGGTGGGGATGAAAAGCATCGATCTAAACACGCTGCAAGTTGGATGGCACCTGTTGCAATTCCTCCAGTTCGGGTTTTCGGCGAAGATAGCCACTATCGGCAATCAACTTTGCGGCTTTTTCGATTCGTCATTCTGGTGTGAGTTTTGCCATTTATAAGTCTGTAGCAAATAGATACCGTCTATGCGATTTTAAATTCTGAAATTTAAAAGAGCTTGATTAATATCAAGCTCTTCTTAAAGATACCCACCAAGACAGATGGGCATTACATCGGTTAGTTAATGGTGATTTTTAAAGCCGTGTTGGTCGTACCGACTGTAAAACCGGTATTGATTTCAGCATAGGCGCCCACTTTAAAACCAACCGCCCCATTCCAGGCAACCGTAGCACATCCGGTTTTCACAACCTTGCCGCCAACGGTAATCGTGGTTGCGGTAACAGCGGTAATCTTGCTTTTTTTAACCGTAAATGACTTTGCCGTGGCCGGTTTTGTACAGGCCGCTGAATTTGCAATCGTCACCGTATAAGGTGCCGATGTCGAGTGGCCATAGTTATCAGCCGCCGCCACAGTCAACGTATAAGTACCGGCTGTTGTAGGTTTGCCGCTGAATACGCCATTGGCAAATTTTATCCCTGGAATAGTGCCTGTTACTGTCCAAGTCAAGACACCATTGCCACCCGTTGCCTTTAAACTGGCTGAATAGGGACTTCCAACCTGACCCTTACCTAAAGTTCCAGAAATGGCAACTGGTGCAGGATCAACAGTCAAAGTCAGATTAGAAAAGACATTTTGGCCATTTGAATCAGACACCGATACCATAACGGTAAAAGTACCGAACTGATTGGGCGTGCCGACAATTGAAGTGCCGTTAAAGCTGAGTCCCGTTGGTAAGCCAGTGACCGCTACCGTGTAAGGAGAAATCCCACCCGCAGGCGTAACGGCTACCGCAGGATAAGCTATCCCTACAGTACCTTTAGCCAAAGTAATGGCATTCAAACTTAAGCCTGGCGCTACCGTCATCTTTGAGGCCACACAGAAATTCTGGGCATCTAAAGTACCATCATAGCTTACCAATTGCCCGGCGTTGAAGACACCAAAAGTCAAAGGCGGCTTAAACGTAGTATTCGCCTGTGGCGCATAGTTGACGCTCTGCCCCCCGTTGGCAATCCCACCGGCAATATCCAGCCAAAACTTATTGACCCCTGAAATAACCTTGTTAATACCGGTACAGGCTGCTGCGCCATTAACAACCTTCAATGTCGCCGAGGCTACTTGCGAATAGTTCAGTGAATCTTTGGCTTGAATTGTCACCAGAGTAGAGCCTGCAACGGTGGGAGTACCACCGATGGTATCTCCGGTTAACGCCAAGCCTGCGGGCAAACTGCCTGAAACGCTGTAAGTGATGGCACCGTATCCACCCGCAGCCGATAACTGTTTGCTGTACGGAACGCCGACTGTGCCTTGATCCAGTGTAAGATTAAATACGATCTGCGCATCAGCCACATCAATCTGTGTAGAAGCCGATGCCGATGTATTATTGGTAATGTCTTTTACATTGATAACCAACGGAAAAGTCCCAACCACTGTCGGTGTGCCTAAAATGGTATTGGTCAATGGGTTAAACGTTAAACCAGCCGGTAAGCCAGTCACTGTCATTTGTAATACATCATTAGGATTACCCGGTGTTGCATTAATCACCTGACTGTAAGGCGATCCTACAACTGCACCCGCAATACTGGCGTTAATAGACGGCGCAATAGGCAACGGCGGTGCAGCAGGAACATTGCCGTCAAAGTTAATGCCGGCATTCTGCGCGACGATGAATTCACCCAGATCTTTAATATCCGGCTGCGTGGGCGTATCCGAAGTTAAGGGCTTCGCCTCATTGGTTTCAGGATCGCGGGCACCGGTGTATTTATAAAATTCAAAACGATAGACAACGCCGGTCGCGCCGGGATCTAAAGCGACACCTGTCAAATCAATTTGGCCAGAACCCGGATTGCCTTTGTCCACTTGAATAAGTTGCCATTCAATTTGTGTTTGGGTGTTTTTAATGACCTGGTTTTCCGCGACCAAATCTTCCACGGCCACGTTTTTTAAAGTGCCTGTCGCTGTTACTTTTACCCACTGCGGTTCGCCAAATTCATACGCTATCGGATCGGGAGCAACAATGGCAACATTAACCTTCGGCGGTTGCGGTACATTGGCAACCGGTGGAACGGGGGTTACTGTCCAAACCGGATTGGGGACAGTGGCCAAAACCGGTGTTAATACACTGGAGTTCGGAGCACTTTCCACTAACCAGGAATAGGTTACGTGAGGCGTACTGACTGAAGTACTGACACCGAAATGATCACAAGGATATAAAGGCCCATAGGTTGGCGCACCCAACGGCCAGCAACTGTCCGATGGACTGACGGGCAACGTTCCAGAAGGCGTACCCACAGACCAGGAGCCATTGTAGGTGGCTTTATAGGTGATTTTGACACCAAAGCCGCTGATATCAGAATACTCGGTTACGGTCGGCGCACCATACCGTTCCATATTCGGCCAACGATTGGCCGCACCGAAGATTGAAGTAATATCACTCGAATGAATATCATGGATGTCAATTTCAAAACCGTGAGCGGTTTTATCCGTATCATTAACCACGTCGAAATTGGCTAAAGACCCGAATACCTGGGAATAAGCCGGTATTGTGGCTGCCGCCAACAATAAAAACAAAGATGAACGCCGTATCATAAATAATGCCTTTAATTTTTGGAAAAACTAACCAAGTGTAGTTTAAAGTAAAAGTATTTCAAGTTACGGTGGTTTTTTATTTTTGAATCTATCTTTTCTTTACAATAATGCATCATTACTCAGTGCGCAAAGCTTCCAAAGGTTCCAGGCGAGCTGCTTTCATTGCCGGAGCTACACCGGCAACTATGCCAATCAGTAATGAGACTATAAAGGCCACAGCGATATATACCCAGGCCATTTCCACAGGCAAGGCAGGCAGAACCATATCAAGAATTTGAATAATAAACATGCCCAATAACACGCCGCAAACCCCACCAGCCGCACTCAGCGCCAGCGCCTCGCATAAAAACAGCTGAAAAATAGTCCGCCGTTCAGCGCCTAAAGCACGCAACAAACCAATTTCGGAAATCCTTTCGGAAACGGCGATGGTCATTATCGTCAGTATGCCGACCGAGCCAACCAACAAAGAAACGCCCCCCAAAGCAGCTACGGCCAGAGTCAAAATGTTCAGGATAGAATCCATTTTTTCCAGCATTTGATTCTGGGTGACAAGGGTGAAATCCTCCCTGCCGTGCCGGGCAATCAACAGGTTTTTAATGGTTTTTTCCAGTTGTTCAATCGAGGCCGTGCTTTTATAAAGGACATTTATTTCCATCAGGCTTTCCCGATTGAACAATTCCAAGGCCTTGGCGGCCGGAATATAAAGGGTATCGTCCATATCAAAGCCGAGCATCTGGCCTTTTTTTTCCATGACACCGATCACACGGTAGCGGTCACTGCCAATGCGAATGCGCTGACCTAAGGGACTGCTTGTGGCAAACAGTTCCGTCGCCAATTTATCGCCCAAAACGGCAAAGGCACGCGGATTGCTTTCCTCGCCGGCCGGTAAAAAACGCCCGGCGGCAACCTTGATTTTCCAGACCAGCGGTACACCAGAACCCACTCCCAGCACGTTGCTGCGCCGCTGTTTGCTGCCTGCTTCAACACGGGCATTGCCTTGCACAACCGGCACCGTGGCAATAATATTTTCCCTCTTGTTCAGACTGTCTGCATCAGCCAGGGTCAGCGGCCTGACCGTGCTGATAGTGGAGCCCGAAATACCGAAAGTGTTGGTTTTCCCCGGATGTATCCCCACCAGATGCGTGCCGAACTGAGTAAACTCAGACAACACAAAGGTATGGATGCCACGCCCTATCGAAGTCAAAATAATCACCGCCGCGATACCGATAATCAAGCCCAAAGCCGTCAACGACGAACGCAGCTTATGGCTGGTAACGGTTCGAAATGACAAGGCGAGTAAGTCTGCTGGACGCATGGTTACTTCTTCGCTAATGCGGCAATCGGGTTAAGCTTTGCTGCTTTCCTGGCCGGTAATACGCCAAATACCAAGCCGGTGAATAACGAAACACCTAATGCCGCAAGCAGTGCCCAAGCCGGAAGTTGAACGGGGAAATTGGGGTAAGCGGCTTCTAATGTGGCAAGGGTTGCTTGTCCCAATAATAGCCCCAACACTGCACCCGCCAGCGATAAGATCGCCGCTTCGGTTAAAAAAAGTCCCTGTAATTGACGTTGAGTTGCGCCCAAAGCCTTGAGCAAACCGACTTCGGCGGTGCGTTGGGTAACGCTCACCAACATGACATTCATGACCAACACGCCGGCAACAACCAGACTGATGCCAGCGATACTGACAACGGCCAACGTCAAGACCGCCAATATTTTATCAAACGTATTAACCACGCTATCCTGGGTAATGAGGGTGATGTCATCCTCGCCTTCATGGCGGGCCTTGATAATACTGTTGATTTCATCAATGGCCTGGTACATCGACTGTTTGGACTTGGTTTCCACCAAAATCCGAAATAACGAACGGGTGTCAAATAAAGCCTGTGCGGAGGCCACCGGAATAATCACCATTTCATCAAAATCGACACCGATGGATTGCCCTTCCGACGCCAACACCCCGATGACCCGAAAACGCCTGTCATTGATCCGCAGCCACTGGCCAAGCGCCGGTTGCTCAGCAAACAGTTGTTCACGCACGGTTTGGCCGATCACACACACCGGCATGGCTTTGTTGGCATCCATTTTGGGTAGAAAGCTGCCTTGCGCTATAGTCAAGTGGCGAACGCGCCGTAACGCATAGGTCGAACCGAATATATTGGTTTCCCGTTCCAGGCCTTGAGTTGAAACCGGTGCGGAACCGATAGTCAGCGGGGCAATGGCGGCAATATGATGGCTACGGGACAACGCCTCGGCATCTTCCAATGTTAAATCCCTGGGCGTTTCGCCAAACAGCGGCGGCTGCCCGCCCGTGGTTTCAGTGCGCCCCGGCAAGACAATAACCAGATGCGTCCCCAGCGCCTCAAATTCATTGACAATATAACTGCGGGCGCTTTCTCCCAAGGCTGTCAGCACAGTAACCGAGGCCACGCCTATGCCCATCGCCAGAATAATCAGCGCGGCGCGTAAGCGTTGAGCGCTGATTGCACCTATTGCCTGGATTAAAGTGTCTTTAAAAAGCATTACGTTACACCTGATTCAGCTGTTATCCATTTGGGTTTTGAAAGTAGAAAATCCAGCAAGAAGAACACATTCATTGTGCTATCTGCCCGTCAACGATGCGAATTTGCCGTGGTGCCCTATCTCCCAAAGCCTGGTCATGGGTAATAATCATCAGCGTTACGCCCTGCCGGTTAAGATTTTCCAATAACTCGATAATTTCCGTACCGGATTTACTGTCAAGATTGCCGGTCGGCTCGTCTGCCAACAAAATCTCCGGCCGCATGATCATGGCGCGGGCAATGGCGACGCGCTGTAGCTGACCGCCGGACAACTGATCCGGCCTATGCTGAGCCCGATCTTGCAAATTGACACTGGCAAGCGTCTGCACGACCCGCAGTTTTCGCTCCTTAACGGCTATGCCAGCCAAAATCATCGGCATTTCAATATTTTCAGCTGCCGACAAACGTGGAATCAAATGAAAGAACTGAAACACAAAGCCGATATTTTCACGCCTGATTTTGGCAAGTTCATCATCACTGCGCTGCGTCACATCCTGGTTATTGAGCAAATAACGGCCTGATGACGGCTTGTCAAGCAGAGCGATAACATTCAACAACGTCGACTTGCCCGAACCTGACGGCCCCATCACGGAAACATATTCGCCTTTATTAATAGTGAGGCTAATGTCATTCAGCGCACGAACTGTCTGTTCGCCCACTTGAAAAGTGCGGTGTATGTTTTTCAGCTGAATCATTTTTGTTCACGGGCATAAGCGCCTGCAACAACGCCATCCCGGCCTACCGACAAGACCACTTTATCGCCAACATTCAAACCGGATAAAACTTCCACGGTATTCCAGTTGGACAAACCCGGTTTAAATGCCCGCTCTTCCAATAAACCATCCGCCTGCATCAGCAAGACCCGGTTATTTTCCAGTACCGCCTCGGCAGGCACTTTGAGAGCCTGTTGCTTGCTGGCCAGCAAGATTTCAATATCGGCGCTATAACCCGGCAACAAATCCTTAATGTCATTTGGATCCGTTAATTTAACTTCAACCTCAACAGTACGCGCCTGTTTTTCTTTTTCCAGCACATAAGGCGCAATACGGGTTACGATGCCAGAACAGCGTTTTTCAGCGAAAGCATCCAGTGACACACAGGCAGCCATGCCGGTTCTTATTTGTGGTGCGTCCACTTCATCAATCGGTGCGGACACATACAAACAACTGACATCCAGCAAATCGATGGCCGGCAGCGTTGGAATGCCAGGAGGCGACGGGGTCACATACTCGCCCAGTTCGACATTGATTTCCGCAACCCTGCCGTCAAAAGGCGCAAAAACCAGTGTGCGTTCAACAGCGGCCTGGGCGGCATCATGTTCCGCCTCGCTAACGGCAACAATCTTTTGGGACGCTCGGCAAGATGCCCGTTTGGCCCTTGCATCTGTCTTTTTTGCATCAGCCGCTTCTTCGGAAACGATATCCTGTTTTTTCAGGAGGATTATGCGCTGGGCTTCGCGTCCAGCGACATCGGCAAGCTGACAATTTTGCTCGGCAGTCGCCTGATTTGCCTTAATCTGGAACTCCCGTAATTTTACCTGCGCTTTCAGATCCTTGTTCCAGACTTCCAGCAGCAGTTGATTTTGCTTGACGCTATCGCCTTCTTTGACATGAAGCTTTGCAATCTGCCCGCCGGTTGCCGGAGCCAAAAAAGCACGCCTGCATGCTTTAACAGTCCCTACGCGGGTATTGGAAACCGTGGCTCTCACCTCGCCTTTTTCAATGCGAACTGTTTCAACATCAACAAACTTAGGCCGCTTGCTCAAGAAAAAAAACGCAATAATCGCGGCAAGGCACATGATAACGAGTAGTTTTTTATTGCTCATTAAGCTCATGAAATAGCTGTTCCGATAAGTTTTAGGTAGTGTGAAGACGATATATCGGTGGATTTTTTGGCGCTACGGTTAAAATACAGCCTGAAGGATCTGCTTCAACGCCGCCATCTGCTCGCTACTACGCTAACATACCCTGCCCTCACATGACACCTGAAAAATTTATCAGCACCTGGACAAAAAACGACCTGACCGAACGTGGTGGTGCACAACCGTTTGTCGAAGATTTATGCAGCCTGCTACAACTTGACAAACCGCGCAGTTCTGCGGATTTTTGCTACGAAAAAGGCGCTGTCAAAGACAGCGGCAAGCAAGGCTGGGCAGATGTCTGGAAGCGTGACTGTTTTGGCTGGGAAAACAAAAAACCCAAGCGTGACCTAAAAGCGGCATTGGCGCAACTGCGGGAATATTCAGGCAATCTTGGCAATCCACCCTTGCTGGTTGTGTGCGACCGTGAACGCATCGAAATTCACACGGCGTTTCGCGGTTACCCTGATGAACCACGCACCATCCTGTTGCAGGATATGGGTGATCCCAAAAACCAGCAAATCCTGCGCTGGGTATTTACCAACCCCGACAAACTCAAGCCGTTAAAGTCGGATGCAGCCATTACCAGCGAGGCGGCGGGGCAGTTTTCAAAATTGGCCAAAGCCATGCGAGATCGCGGGATTGCCCCGCAACAAGTGGCGCATTTTCTGACCCAGTGCATTTTCTGTATGTTTGCCGAGGATGAAGGTTTGCTGAACGCCAGCCCTACGGACGACATCCACATTTTTACCAACATTCTGAAAGCCGCCCAAGCTGACTCCGCTAAAGCCGGCAATCGGATTAAAGCCTTGTTTACTGCCATGCAGAAAAAAGGCGGCCAATATGGCAATGATGATATTGCCTGGTTCAATGGCGGCTTGTTCAAAACCATAGCCGTGCCAGTATTGATTGACAGCGATTTGGCCATTTTGTTTACGGCGGCGGATTCTCTGGATTGGCGGGCAATTGACCCGACCATTTTCGGCACGCTGTTCGAGCGCGGCCTTGATCCCACAAACCGGGCGCAATTGGGGGCGCATTATACCGATGTCGCCACCATCAACAAGTTGATCGAGCCTTTGGTTACGCGGCCATTAACGGCGGAATGGCAAGCGGCAAAAGCTGAGATTGCCGACCTGCTGGCAAAAGCTGACAGTATTAAAACCGCAGCGATCAAAAAACAGCACCGGAAAACCGCCGCCAATATTTATCACAGCTATTTGGAGCGCTTACGCAATTTCCGTGTGCTGGATGCGGCGTGTGGTTCGGGCAATTTTCTGTATTTGGCGTTGCATGCGCTCAAGGATTTGGAACATATCGCCCAATTGGATGCTGAGGCGTTTGGTTTTGGTCGGCAGCTTACGATTGAAACGGGCACTGACAATATACTCGGCTTTGAAATCAACGAATACGCCGCAGAGTTGGCGCGGATTACGGTATGGATAGGCGATATACAATGGTGCCAGCGCAACGGCAGGCCAATAGACAAGAATCCGATACTCAGCAATTTGGACGGCATTCAGCACTGTGATGCGCTGTTAAATGCTGATGGCACGGAAACAGAATGGCCGGTAGCGGATGTGATTGTTGGCAATCCGCCGTTTTTGGGCGACAAGATGATGCGTGGCGAACTCGGCGATAGTTATGTGACCACTTTGCGTAACCGTTATAAAGGCCGTGTGCCGGGCGGTGCGGATTTGGTGTGTTATTGGTTTGACAAGGCACGACAACAGATTGAACAAGGTAAAACCAAAGCGGCTGGGTTAGTTTCAACTAACTCGGTACGTGGCGGCGCAAACCGCACCGTGCTGGATAACATTTGCCAAACCATGCCAATATTTGAGGCATGGTCGGATGAAGACTGGTTTGATGCTGGTACGGCGGTGCGGGTATCGCTGGTGTGTTTTGGCAATACTAGATTAGACACAATACGGCTGGTAGGTGAACCTGTGGCGTTGATTCATGCTGATTTAACAGCGGGCAATGGCGAAGAAAATACCGATATAACCAAAGTGAAAATCCTGTCCGAGAATGGTGGTACATCGTTTATTGGGACACAAAAAAGCGGAAACTTTGACCTCCCTGGCGAAACCGCGCGCCAATGGTTGAACCAGCCAAACCTGAATGGAAAATCAAATAACGAGGTAGTGCGTCCGTGGACAAATGGTATGGATATTACTCGCCGCCCTTCTGATACTTGGATTGTCGATTTTGGCGTCAATATGTCAGAACAGGATGCTTCGTTTTATGAAATGCCCTTTGAGTATATATCTCGCCAAGTTCGAGCTCTCCTTCTGGAAAAACAATCAAAATGGCTGAAAGAAAAAAAAGACACAAAGCATCTGGATAAACAAATCACCACTTGGCACTTGTTGTGGTGTGCTAGGGCAGAAATGCGCACTGCTTTTGACGGCTTATCAAGATTTATTGGAACACCCCGAGTGGCAAAACATCGCTTGTTCGTTTGGTTGGATGTATCCATCCTTCCAGACTGTCAGATAGTAGCCATAGCCCGCACCGACGACACCACTTTCGGCATTCTCCATTCCCGCTTTCATGAACTGTGGTCCCTGGGTTTGGGAACATCGTTGGAAGATCGTCCGCGCTACACGCCCACCACCTGTTTTGAAACCTTTCCGTTTCCATCTGGCCTAAGTCCAGCCGACACCAAACCTAAAATCGAAATCGATAACCGAACGGTAGGTTATGAACCAACCCCAGCCATCATTACAAATACAGCCCAACAACCCCATGCACTGGCCATTGCCCAAGCCGCCTTCAAACTCAACCAACTGCGCGAAAACTGGCTAAATCCACCCGAATGGGTAGATTGGGTAATTACACCGGAAGAAGAAAAAGCCGGTTTCCCAAAACGCCCAATCGCCAAACCAGGCCATGAAGCCGAATTAAAAAGGCGCACACTCACCAACCTGTACAACGCCAAACCGGCTTGGTTAATTAACGTCCACCAAACCCTCGATAAAACCGTTGCCAAAGCGTATGGTTGGGATGACTACACACAGGAAATGACCGATGCGGAGATTTTGCAGCGGTTGTTGAAGTTGAATTTGGCTGGAGTGTGGGATGTATCGTTGACAAGACTTATGAAAGACTTATAATTTTTTCTATGAACGTCATAGAATGGAAACCCAAGGCACTGAAGCAACTTGAAAAAATCAAGGAAATTGCTGTGCGCCAACGTATTTATAGCGAAGCGCAATCATTGGCTGATTTCCCTGAATGCGCTGGCGTTAAAAAACTGACTAATCATACTTACACTTATCGTTTGCGCGTTGGTAATTACCGTGTGTTCTTTGAGTTTAATGGTTCAGTCAATATTGTTAGCATTGAAGAGGTGAAAAAACGCGATGAACACACTTACTAACTACCAAACTATTTTAGGCGCTAATGGAAAACCTGAGTTTGTGGTAATTCCTTACGCTGATTTTATTAAGTTACCTGGCATGTTTCGCCCCAGCATGATACCCAATGATGTGGTTGGCAGACGTATCATGGATGAAGTCAGCATGCTACAAGCCTGGCGTGAATACTTGATGCTGACTCAGGAAGAGATAGCAAAGCGCATGGGCATCTCCCAAGCTGGTTACGCGCAGATTGAAGCCGCCAAGCGTCCGCGCAAGGCTACCTTGCAAAAAGCGGCTGAGGTTTTGGGTATTACGCTGGAGCAGTTGGCGTATTAACAGCGCATTAAGCGATGGCATTACCCTTCATAATGCCTTCCCTGACCGGAGATTTAAACCATGAAACTTAGCTACGAAAAAGAAACTGATTCGCTGTACATTCATCTGTCCAACACACCCTCGGTGGATTCCGACGAAGTGGCGGATGGCGTTGTGCTGGATTTTGACAGTAACGGAACGCTGGTGGGCATTGATGTACAACATGCCAGCCAAAAGACCGATATTAACTCTGTATCATTATTACATCTGCCTCTGCATGATTTGCAGGCGGCTTGAAAGCATCCTTACAAAATTTGGCTACAGGACACGGCGCAAGGCTTAATCGTTCGTTCTGAACTGTGCTGAACTGTGCCGACATGGTTCGATATGCTCACCACAAATGGCTTAGCTTTAAATTGTCCCGCCTTAAGTGTGAAGCCTCCGCAGAATTACCGCCATGAGGAAATGCAATGAACGAGAACAAACACTCTATAAACAACGACTGGATTGACCCCGATGATGCGCCTGAGTTAACCGATGCTTTTTTTGAACGTGCTGACGAATACCGCAATGGCATAATGATTAAACGGGGGCGCCCCGTACAGGCAGTTACAAAAACAGCAATTAAATTGCGCCTTGATCCGGACATTATTGCTTCTTTCCGCGCTATGGGCAATGGTTGGCAAACGCGCATGAACGATGCCCTGAAAGAATGGCTTAGAGAACATGTGAGCTGAGTGCATGAGCAATCAAGCTAGCGTACATTTGGTATAGGCCGATGCAGAAATTTTGCAACGCTTGTTGAAGCTAAATTTGGCTTACTCCCAGTTATGATGGGCAATCAAAATAATATTTACAGCGTTTTCAGTAACGGTTAGTTATATTCGATGGAGTATAAACCTAGGTTTGTACTCCGCCGTAAAAATTAACATTATTAACCATATATGGCAAACGCTGCATATAGAGTATTCATTTGGATACAATAAGGCCATGATTAAAATTATCGAAACTGAAACTTTTAGCCAGTGGCCCGACAATTTGCGTAATATACAAGCTAAAGCGCGTATTGCTATACGCATCCGCAACGCGGCAATGGGGCATTTTGGAGATGTAAAATCTGTCGGCGACGGTGTTTTTGAAATGCGTGTTCATACTGGCTCTGCTATCGTGTGTATTTTGCAAAACGCGGAGAACAGGTGGTTTTGCTGTTGGCAGGCGGAGATAAAGATACCCAAGCCAAAGACATTGAACATGCGGAGCTGTTATTTAAATCCTTGGAGGATGTGTCATGAAAGAAACCTTGCGCGAGTTTGATGCTGCACTCTATTTAGACAATGAAGAAGTGATTGCGGAATACCTGACCGCTGCACTGGAAGACCCTAACCCTGATTTGTTGCTGGTGGCTTTGGCAGATGTTGCTAAAGCCCATGGCATGACACAACTCGCCAAAGATACTGGCTTAGGCCGAGAAAGCCTGTACAAAGCACTGGCTCCTGGCGCCAAACCACGTTTTGAGACAGTGATGAAAGTGATTCATGCGTTGGGAATTAAGCTGTCTGTTGATACGGTTTGATTGAGTGAAACCACCGTTTCGTCCTGGTAGTCGAGCATGATGAAATCTTTTCGAAACGTGCAGCCCCGGAAATTGGCTGCTACAGCAAAGCTGTATTTAAATCCGGTGAGTTATTCCCAGATTTAAGCCTCTCTTTACAATCAGCGAAAACTTTAATTCAACAATTAATTCCCAACCAATTATCAGCTAAATCAGCCAAGCCCAAGTTGATTCGATATAATGTCCTAAAAAAGAAATGCCGTCCGTTTACAGTCATTGGAAAGTAGAATACTGACGAAACATTAATTTTACGAGGGGGAGTGATGTCGGATAACGCTGAAAAACACAGAATCGTGATTGTAGGTGGCGGCGCGGCAGGACTTGAGCTGGCTACCAGCTTGGGTAAAAAATTGGGTAAACCGGGTCTGGCGGACATTACCTTGCTGGATGCAACCGCCACACATATCTGGAAGCCGTTGCTGCATGAAGTTGCTGCAGGAACGCTGGATGAATCTGAGCAGGTTGATTACCTAGCGCAGGGCTATCGTAACCATTTCCACTTTCGTTTGGGAAAAATGGAAGGCCTGAATCGGCAGAAAAAAGAAATTCATGTCGGCGCCACCTTCAGTGAAAATGGCAATCTCATTATCCCCAAACGAACGTTAACTTATGATACCTTGGTAATGGCGGTTGGCAGTGTCAGTAATACCTTTGGCGTTAAAGGTGTCGCAGAACATTGCCTGTTTCTGGACACCACGGCACAAGCCTTCAAGTTTCAAAAGCAATTGCTTGAAATGTATATTAAAAATTATATCGGCAATGAAGGAAAAACCGTCAAGCCACTGTCCATTGCCATCATTGGCGCCGGGGCAACAGGCGTTGAATTGTCTGCCCAATTACATGAAGTGACCAATGTCCTGGCCACCTACGGCCTAAAAGAGCCAAATGATGTCAAGCTGTGCATCATTGAAGCGGCAACGCAACTGTTACCAGCATTACCGGCCAAGTTGGCCCAGGCCACGCAACAGCAATTAACAGCATTGGGCATTGACCTTAAATTGGGCAGGCGTGTGGTTGAAGTGACTCCGGCAGCAATCATTACACAGGATGGCGAATACATTGCCGCCGACCTTAAAGTCTGGGCGGCGGGCATTAAGGCCCCCAACTGGTTGAAAGATTTGGACGGGCTGGAGACCAACCGCATTAATCAACTGGTTGTCGACAGCACTTTAAAAACCAGTGATGACGCCATTTTTGCGATAGGTGATTGTGCGGCATGTGCCTGGAAAGGCCATGACGGTAATGTGCCGCCACGGGCGCAAGCGGCGCACCAGCAGGCTTCAGCAGTATGTAAATCGCTGGTTAACCGCTTAAAAGGCGAAGCTTTAGTGAATTTTGTTTATTATGATTACGGCTCGCTGGTATCGCTGGGACAATACACCACCGTGGGCAATTTGATGGGCAATCTGATGGGTACCGTCAGTATCGGCGGTTTTATTGCCCGTGTGGTGTATTTGTCTTTGTATAAAATGCACCAGATAGCTATACACGGTTATTTTAGAACCGTGATGCTCACGCTTTCCAACCTGTTTAGACGCAGTGCTTTTGCCAAAATAAAAATGCACTAGATTTTTTAACATTACTATAAAAATAACGGCCTATGTTTCAAGTTGAATACGAATTCAGAGAAAAAGATTTAATCCATTTCAATCAAATGCGTTTTATGCAGACGGATGAATACCAAAGCAGCATCAAAAAAAATCGCTGGTATGCGCCCGCTGTCATGGCACTGATTGCGGCCTTTTATTACTATTACTATGTCGACCTGAAAGTTGTTATCTATATCATGGTCGTTGCCGTGCTTTGGGGCACTTTTTCGCCCCGAATCATATTGCTGGATGTCCACCGTAAAATACTCAACCAGTATACGGCCAAGGAAAAAAAGAATATGTTTGGCACTTACACGCTAACGATTGACCCTTCAGATCCTCTTTTTCTGCATGAAAAATCACCCAGCGGCAAAAATAAAATGGCGTGGGCGGATATGGTCAGGCTGGAATACGGCGTTCGCTATGTTTATATCTATCTTGATTTGAATACGGCCTTGGTTATTCCCGTCGAGACGGTAAAAAAAGGCGATCTTGAAGAATTTTCCAAGCAGGTGGAAAAAATGATTGAGCGGTATGCGTAATCCAAATAAATAGTCGTTCAGAAGTCTTTTAACATTTTATTCACCACGAAGACCACGAAGTTAACTGTTTTTCTTCGTGGTCTTCATG
>SBAV01000431.1 GCA_005239965.1 Methylobacter tundripaludum | reverse complement strand
GGTGCCAATGAAGAAGGTGTCATCCAATTTTTGTTAACCGCCGCAGCGATTGCCATTTTGTACAAGGAAAACGCGTCGCTTTCCGGTGCCGAAGTTGGCTACCAGGGTGAGATAGGCGTGGCTTGTTCGATGGCAGCTGGCGCATTGGCGGAAGTTTTGGGTGGCTCTCCACAGCAAGTTGAAAACGCTGCTGAAATTGGCATGGAGCATAATCTGGGTTTAACGTGCGATCCGGTCGGCGGTCTGGTACAAGTGCCTTGTATCGAGCGCAACGCAATGGGTTCGGTGAAGGCTATTAATGCAGCGCATATTGCCTTGCGGGGTGATGGTACGCATTTTGTGTCATTGGACAAGGTGATTAAGACCATGCGCGAAACCGGCGCCGATATGAAGACCAAATACAAGGAAACTTCGCGTGGCGGTCTGGCGGTCAATTTAACGGAATGTTAACGTATTGCTTTAAAATTCAGGATTGTTTCGTATACCATTGCATAATAACCGCGAGATATAGGGATGCTTGAAGAATTTCCCGCTACTTTGATTACATGGGACGATGTGCATGGTTTATGCCGCCAACTGGCAGGTCAGTTGCGTAAAGCAAATTTTCGGATCGATATTATTGTTGCTATAGGGCGAGGGGCTTATGTACCCGGACGGATTCTGTCCGATATACTGGATATCCATGATCTGACCAGTTTCAAAATAGAGCATTATCAAGGCGCTTATAAGCAGCAGGAAGCCTTTATCAAATATCCGTTAAATGCCGATATAAACGGGCGAAATATCCTGCTATTGGACGATGTTTGCGATAGTGGCGATACTATTGTGGTGGGCCTGGATCATGTTAGACACTGCGGCACGGCAAACGAAATTCGCACAGCAGTGCTTCATCTTAAAGCTGTTTCTGAATTTATTCCCGACTTTTACGCCGAAACGGTCAACGAATGGCGATGGCTAATTTATCCTTGGGCAATAAATGAAGATTTGTCGAGCATGATTGTGAAAATGCGGTTTGATAATTTCAATGTGACGCTGCTGCAACATTTATTCAAGCAACGGCATGGCATTGATGTGACTGACAGGCAGATAGAAGATGCGCTGATGTTGCTCCAAAGCGCAGAAAAGTGATAACCGAAAATGCGGCTCTCGAATAAATCATCATGGTAAAAAATAAAGAAATTGCGGCTAAACTGCGTGAAATCGCGACGTTACTGGATGAGCAAAAGGCCAATCCGTTTCGGGTGAGCGCCTATGTGATCGCGGCCAACACGATTGATTCAATGGCCGAACCTGTCGAAGATTTGCTAAAACGTGAAGGTTTCCCGGCAGTGCTGGAAATTCCAGGCGTCGGTGAAAGTATCGCCAGATCAATCAACGAATTTGTGATGACTGGGCGCATGAGCCGGTTAGACAGTTTACGGTCGGGGCATGATCCTATCGCATTGTTCGAGCAAATTCCGGGAATTGGGCCCAAATCGGCGCACCGGATCATCGAAACGCTGCATATCGATTCACTGGAAGCGCTGGAATTGGCGGCGCATAACGGTCGCTTAAAACAAGTCCCCGGCTTCAGCAGCAAAAAAATCGCCTTGGTGCAAACGTGGCTCGCCCATGTTTTGGGTTATCGCCGGTCTCGTCCAGCACCGCAACAAATTATTCCTGAGCCTTCGGTCGATTTGTTGCTAAAAATAGACGAACAGTACCGCAAAAAGGCACAAGCGGACGAGTTGCCGACTATCGCGCCGAAACGATTCAATCCGAGCGGTGAAGCGTGGCTACCGATTTTGCATACGACCCGGCAGGGTTGGCATTTTACCGCCCTTTATTCGAATACCGCACGCGCTCACCAACTGGATCGCGTAAAAGACTGGGTAGTGATTTCTTTTTACGATGACCTGCACCATGAAGGACAGCATACCGTTGTTACTGAAACGCGAGGGGTTGCAACCGGTCAGCGGGTGGTTCGGGGCCGCGAAAAGGAAGGAATTCATAAATCCTAACCCGCCACCAGGATCGAGTGTTGCGTCTTTGGCGGAACGTTGCTAAAGGTCACGACTGTTGCAGAGGTAAACAAAGGGCTTGATGAAGCGCACAGAGAACTATGCATACCAAGTTTTATACCCCGCTTTGTTTAAACGCCACGTTCATCAGCCGGTTGGCCAGGATGATAAACAACATACACGTAAACTGGAATATCAAGCCCGCTTAGATTGCTTTCAATTAACGGCCACACATCATCCCACTCCAAATCACCAAAACCGGTTCCTAACCTCGGTAAAGCAATTGAAGTCAGTTTCTCATGCGCAATAATTTTCACTAATGCGCTTAACGCATGTTTGATATTGAGCAGGGTGGCTTTGTTATAGTGATGATCGTTGCTCTCCATATTTTCATGGGTGATCAGATTCACGATGCGGACATTATTTTGGCCAACCCACATCCAGGCCTCACCTGGCTTTGTATTATGTTGATGGCACCAGCGGTTTAAATCTTTTTGTAGGAGAGGATATTTGTTACGCAATTTCAGGGCCAAGCCTTTATCCATCGGATCGTTTATCCCAACGCCGTGAACAATCGCTTGTCCCTTGCTCAATAGAATGTCACCTTCGACTTTGTATATCATAGTTTCCTCCACTAGTTCGTACAGCCAAGCTTGTTCATATCATAGCGCCAAACAAACCAAGAATATCAACATATTTTCAACATCCCGGTCTATTTTTCGCCTTACTTCAAAATCAGGAAAGACATCCAAGTTTTTTGTCTAGACACCGGACGCTTACATCCCGAAACCTAGCGCTTCATAGAAAAAGTCAGAAACCATTACCGGATAGATATTGAATTATTATCGCCGGATAGGGTATTCATTCGAATGACAGGAATTCGGTCATTACCGGTCGCCAAGCTTCACAGTACGGGATGATATACAGAAATTGATATTCTAGCGGTCTACTATGTAGACTACCTTATTAAAGAGAATATATCGGGGAGTTTTTTACCAACCTGCTAAAATCCTCTAGGATCAGTCACAGAACATTTTTTGAACGTTGCAAATGAGCATCACAGAGAACCAGATCGAACAAAATTTAATTAATAAATTGACCGATCTCAAATACACCCATCGCGCCGACATCCACGACCGCGAATCGCTTGAGCTAAACTTCCGCTACAAATTCGAGGCGCTTAATCGGGTAAAGCTAACGGATGCAGAATTCGCCCGCCTGCGCGACGAAATCGTCACCAGCGATGTGTTCACCGCCGCCCTTACCCTGCGCGAACGCAACACCTTCATGCGGGAAGACGGCACACATCTGCAATACACATTGGTCAACATCAAGGACTGGTGCAAAAACGACTTTGAAGTTATCAACCAACTGCGCATTAATACCGATAACAGCCACCACCGCTACGACGTGATCCTGCTCATCAACGGCGTCCCCGTGGTGCAGATTGAGCTGAAAACCCTTCAGGTCAGCCCGCGCCGTGCCATGGAGCAAATTGTTGAATACAAAAACGCCCCCGGCAACGGCTACACCCATACGCTGCTGTGTTTTATGCAGTTGTTTATCGTCAGCAACGAAAGCAATACCTACTACTTTGCCAATAACCACAACCAGCACTTCAGTTTTAATGCCGACGAGCGCTTTTTGCCCATATATCAACTGGCGGATGAAGGCAACCACAAAATCGTCCACTTGCACGATTTTGCCGACACATTTCTAGCCAAATGCACGTTGGGTCAAATGATCAGCCGCTACATGGTATTGGTGGCCAGCGAGCAAAAGCTGATGGTCATGCGCCCGTACCAAATCTATGCGGTCAAGGCCATTGTCGATTGCATTCACCAAAACCGGGGCAATGGCTACATCTGGCACACGACCGGCAGCGGCAAAACCCTCACCTCGTTCAAGGCATCCACGCTGCTCAAAGACAACCCGGACATTGAAAAATGCCTGTTCGTGGTGGACCGCAAGGATCTCGACCGCCAAACCCGCGAGGAATTCAACCGCTTCCAGGAAGGCTGCGTAGAGGAAAACACCAACACTGAAGCCCTGGTGCGGCGCATGTTATCTGAAGACTACGCCGACAAAGTCATCGTCACCACCATTCAAAAGCTCGGCCTGGCGTTGGACGAAAACAGCAAGCGCAACCAAAACCACAAACAAAAAGGCAAATTGACTTATAAAGAACGGCTTGATCCCCTGCGCGACAAGCGCATCGTCATTATTTTCGACGAATGCCATCGCTCGCAATTTGGCGAAAACCACAAAGCCATTAAAGAGTTCTTTCCTAAAGCGCAACTGTTCGGCTTTACCGGTACACCCATTTTTGAAGACAACGCCAGCTACCAACAAATCGAAGGTACGGTCGGCTCGTTTAAAACCACCCAGGATATTTTCGAGAAGGAACTGCACGCCTACACCATCACTCACGCCATCGATGACAAAAACGTGTTGAGTTTTCACATCGATTATTTTGGTAAAGACGATAAAAACCAGAAGAAACCGAAAAAAGGCGAAACTCCACCACCCAAAGCGGTGGTAAAAGCTATACTGCAAAAACACGACGCCGCCACCAACTCGCGCCGCTTTAATGCGATTCTGGCCACGGCCTCCATCAATAACGCCATTGAGTACTACAACCTATTCAATTCCATTCAGGAACAAAAGAAAACAGAAGACGACAGCTTCCAGCCGCTAAACATCACCTGCGTGTTCTCGCCACCGGCAGAAGGCAACAAAGATGTGCAGCAAATACAGGAAGACTTACCGCAAGAAAAAGCCGATAACCAACAAGCACCGGATGAAAAGAAAGCAGCGTTAATAGAAATCATCGCCGACTACAACACCCAGTACGGCACCAACCACAGCATTAACGAGTTCGACCTGTACTATCAGGATGTGCAGCAGCGCATTAAAGACCACAAATATTCCAACCAGGATTACCCACGCAAGAACAAAATCGACATCGTCATTGTGGTGGATATGCTGCTCACCGGTTTTGATTCCAAATACCTCAACACCCTGTACGTGGATAAAAACCTCAAATACCACGGTTTGATCCAAGCCTTCTCGCGCACCAACCGCGTTTTGAATGACAGCAAACCCTGGGGCAACGTGCTGGATTTTCGCTGGCAGGAACAAGAAGTCGATACCGCCATTGCGCTGTTTTCCGGCCAATCGACCGAACAAGCCAAAGAAATCTGGCTGGTAGACCCCGCCCCCGTGGTGGTCGATAAACTCAAAAGCGCCGTCAACAAGCTCGAAACCTTTATGAAATCACAAGGGCTGGACTGTGCGCCAGAACAAGTGACCAACCTAAAAGGTGATAATGCCCGCGCCGAATTTATCAACCATTTTAAAGAAGTGCAGCGCCTAAAAACCCAGCTCGATCAATACACCGACCTAAGCGAGGACAGTAAAAACAACGTTGAACACCTGCTTCCTGAAGATACCCTGCGCGCCTTTAAAGGTATGTATCTGGAAACTGCTCAACGCCTGAAAGCCCAGCAAGACAAAGGCAAAGATACCAGCGACACAGTGCAACAACTGGATTTTGAATTCGTGCTGTTTGCCTCGGCGGTGATCGATTACGACTACATCATGGGGCTGATTGCCAAATTGACGCAAACAACCAGCAAACAAAAAATGACCCGCCAACAACTGATCGAACTCATCAGTTCCAGCGCCAATTTAATGGATGAGCGTGAAGACATCATCGCCTATATCAACAGCCTGAAAGCAGGCGAAGCCTTAAACGTAAACGCCATCCGCGACGGCTATCAAGCCTTTAAAGCCGCCAAGTCCGCCCAAGACCTGGCAGACATAGCGGTAAAACACGGCCTGGAGCCCCAAGCTCTGCAAGCCTTTGTGGATGCCATTATGAGCCGCATGATATTTGACGGGGAAAAATTGAGTGACTTACTCGCGCCTCTGGATTTGGGCTGGAAAGCACGTACACAAGCAGAATTGGCCCTGATGGAAGACCTCGTGCCGATGTTGAAAAAATTAGCGCAAGGGCGTGATATTTCGGGGTTAGCGGCGTATGAATAAACCGTCCATACCTGACACGCACCCCGTGTTCAGTGAAGTACTGCAACACATCCAGCACGCACGGCAAAAAATCTTTAGCCAAGCCAACACCGCGCTGATCGAACTGTATTGGCGAGTAGGCCAAACCATCAGCCACAAAGTGCAAAGCGAAGCCTGGGGCAAAGGCGTTGTCACCGAACTAGCCCAGTACATTGCGCAAAACTCCCCAGACATCAAAGGTTTCAGCGACAAAAACCTCTGGCGCATGAAGCAGTTTTACGAGACTTATCAAACAGATGAAAAACTCGCCACACTGTGGCGAGAATTGTCATGGAGCCATAATCGCCTCATCATGACCTTAAAAACCCAGGAAGAACGGGCTTTTTATCTGCATCTGGCGATTCAGGAAAGGCTCAGTGTGAGAGATTTGGAGCGCCAAATCGATACGGCCTATTTTGAACGCAGTATGCTGAGCGCAAAACTCTCAACACCGTTGAGAGAATTACACCCCCATATCAGCGCGGCCTTCAGAGACAACTACGTACTGGAGTTTTTGGGGCTACCGGAAACCCACAGCGAAAACGACCTGCAAAAAGCCCTGATCCAGCACATGAAGGCCTTTATTCTGGAGCTGGGCAGCGACTTTATCTTCATGGGCGAACAATTTCGCCTGCAAGTCGGCAATCAGGACTTTTATATCGACCTGCTGTTTTATCACCGTGGACTGTCGGCGCTGGTGGCCTTTGAACTGAAAATCGGCAGATTCTCACCGGAACACATGGGCCAGCTCAATTTTTACCTGGAAGCACTGGATCGCGATGTCAAAAAACCGCACGAAAACCCCAGCATCGGCGTCTTGCTGTGCCGCGATAAAGACGACGAAGTGGTGGAATACGCGCTATCGCGCAACCTCTCGCCCACGCTGATTGCCCAATACCAATTGCAACTGCCCGATAAAAAATTGATACAAGCCAAATTGCATGAGCTGCTGGCGCAAGAACTGGAGGGCGACCGATGAGCGAAAAAACGAAAAAGACCTTGCGCCGGTGTTGCGCATCTCTGAGTTTCGGGATGCGGGGATAGACAGCGATGATTTTTATTCACACAGAGGAGTTCAACATGAATCAGGCGCAATTACTTGAAAAAATTCAGGCCTTACCACCAGATAAGCAAACCGAGGTATTCGACTTTGTCGATTTTCTTGCCTCCCGTAGCGCAAGCAACAGCCAACAGAACGAATGGACGAATGCCGAGTTTAACGAAATAGCCATCAGTCAGGCATTGCGTGGTATGGAAGATGAACCGCCTCTCTATACCCTCGACGTTCTTAAGGAGCGTTGGCGATGAAACAAACGGGGCAACCGTGCTAACGCCTTTCTCATATACTGACCTTAAACAATTGTAAGGAGTTATTATGCAAGCTATTGAACTTGAAGCAACAGCGCATGACCATTTTATCCGTATTCCAGATGCTGCTCCAGATGGTGTTCCTTTGCGGGTTATATTGTTGGTTGATGAGCCAGTAGAAAAAACTTCAACCGCAGACGATGCGTGGAAAACTTTATTATCATCTATGCCTGATGTTGGGGCTGATGAATTGGATTATAAAAAACACCTTAAATTAAGTTAGTCAAAATCGCTTTTTGATTTAAAACAAAATGAATAACAAACAGCAAAAAACGTTGATAGCCATTTTTTCAAAGCCTACACCTAAGACCATTGAATGGCTGGAAGTGGAAAGTTTAATTAAAGCCTTGGGTGGTGAAATTAAACATAATCAAGGTTCTAAAGTCAGGATTGATTTAAAAGGTATTTCGATAAATATTCATTCGCCACATCCTCAAAAAGAAGTTAAACAATATGCCGTTAATTTACTAAGAGAATTTTTAGAAAAAGCAGGAGTTACGCCATGATTTATAAAAACTATGAAGCACAAATTAGTTATAGTGAAGAAGATGAAATTTTTGTTGGTCGCGTAATTAACATCGAAGATGACATTATTGCGTTTGATGGCAATTCTATTGTGGAATTAAAGCAAGCTTTTCAAGCCGTCATTGAGGAGTATCTTGACGATTGTATCAAAGCAAATAGACAGCCACAAAAACCATTAGAAAAAGCAACGGCATGAACACCCCTAAATTGCGCTTTCCTGAGTTTCGGGATGCGGGGGGGGAGTGGCAAGGAAAAAAGCTAAATCAGATTTGCGAGATAAATCCAACTGCTAAAAAGTTACCCGATAGCTTTATCTACATTGATCTTGAGTCAGTTGAAGCAGGTGTTTTGCTTCAAAAAAAATTCATTCAACTTGAAGGGGCACCTAGTAGAGCTCAAAGGTTGTTAAAAAAAGGTGACGTTATTTTTCAGATGGTCAGACCATACCAAAAGAATAACTTTCTTTTTCAACCTAATGATGATTTTGATTATGTTGCGTCTACTGGTTACGCACAATTAAGGGCACACCAATCCAATACGTATCTATACCAATACATACATAACGAGCGATTTGTCGATAGAGTATTAGCAAAATGTACTGGTTCTAACTACCCCGCGATTAATTCAAGCGACTTAGCAGAAATAAGGCTGGAAATTCCGCAACTAGAAGAACAACAAAAAATCGCTGATTGCCTGTCTTCTATCGACGACCTGATCACCGCACAAACCCAAAAACTCGCCACCCTCAAAGCCCACAAAAAAGGCCTGATGCAGCAGCTTTTCCCCGCCGAAGGCGAAACCGTCCCCAAACTGCGTTTTCCTGAGTTTCGGGATGCAGGTGAGTGGGAAGCAGCCTCGCTTGGCGATAAGGAGGTCTCAACTTTTGTAAAAGAAAGAACGCCTTTGGAGAAATTGAAGTTAGAGAGCTATGTAAGTACAGAAAATCTATTGCCTGATTATGCTGGAGTTACAACTGTCTCTAAACTTCCGCCAACAGGGTCTTTTACGCGGTTCAAAAAAGGCGATATTTTGATTTCAAATATTCGGCCATATTTGAAAAAAGTGTGGTCCGCTAACAAAGATGGTGCCTCATCAAATGATGTCATTGTCATTCGTGCCCAATCAAAAGTCAGCGACTCATTTCTAAGCTTTTTGCTCAAGAATGATGAATTTATCAATTACATCATGATAGGTGCCAAAGGCGTAAAAATGCCAAGGGGCGATATATCCTTGATGAAGGAATACCCCGTAGCATATCCATCTACCAAGGAACAACAAAAAATCGCCGATTGCCTGTCTTCCGTCGACGATCTGATCACCGCACAAACCCAAAAAGTCGACGCGCTTAAAATCCATAAGAAAGGACTGATGCAGCAGCTTTTTCCTGTCGTTGACGAGGTAGGGGCATGAACGCACTATCAAGCTTTCACGACGATATAAAAAACATACTCGAACAGGCGCGGCACAAAGCCCGTTCAGCGGTGAATGCCGCAATGGTAGAAGCCTATTGGCTGATTGGTCAGCGCATTGTCGAAGAAGAACAACACGGACAACACAAAGCCCAATACGGCAAGCGGCTCATCGAAGACCTCTCGACCGCGTTAACCAACGATTTCGGCAAAGGATTTTCCTACGCCAATTTGTATAACTGCCGCCTGTTCTACCAAAAATTTCCCGAACAGACGATTCTCTACACACTGTGTAGAGAATTGAGCTGGAGCCATTTGCGCCTGATTATGCGGCTGGAATCGCCTCAAGCCATTGAATACTACTGCAAGGAAACGCGGGAACAGCAATGGACGGTGCGCCAACTGGAACGCAATATCAAAAGCCATAGTTATCAACGTTTGCTCGCCACACAAACCGAACCCTCAAAACCGTCCGGTTATTCCCTCCATCTGGAATTCATCAAAGACCCCTATGTACTGGAATTTTTGCAATTACCCGAAACAGGGCCGTTGAAAGAAAGCAGGCTGGAACAGGCCATCATCAACGAATTACAAAAATTTTTGCTGGAACTGGGCAAAGGTTTTAGCTTCGTGGCGCGGCAGATGCGTATCAGCACCGAAACCAGCCATTTCTATATCGACCTGGTTTTCTACAACTATTTGCTCAAGTGTTTTGTCATTATTGATCTGAAAACCGACAAACTCAGCCATCAGGATATTGGGCAAATGGATATGTATGTGCGTATGTTTGACGATCTCAAACGGGGCGAAGACGACAATCCCACCATCGGCATTATTCTTTGTGACAGTAAAGACGAAACCATCGTCAAATATTCTGTACTGGAAGGTAGTCAAAAGCTTTTCGCTTCAAAGTACCAGCGGGTATTGCCCACTGAAGAAGAGTTGATTGCCGAGCTTGCGCGAGAAAAACGGCTGATTAACATGGAAGTATGATGACCGACACGGAAATAAGGGTAAAAGGCATGCAAATCCTGGCTCAATATTTAGGCGACATTGAAATGGAACGCTTTATTGCTTTAATTCAAAGAGAACCGTTTGACTATACCGAATGGCGGCAAACGTTAGATACCGATAAAAGCATCGACGACATTAGCAGAAAAGCAATGGGACTCAGGCATAGACTGGCCGATACAACAGACTGACGACGTTCTTGCTGTATAGGCAATAAGCGTAACTACTTCACAAGTAAATCAACCATGACCCAACAAGAACTCAACAAACTAGGCAGTACACTTTGGGCAATCGCCGACGATCTACGTGGTGCGATGAATGCTGACGACTTCCGCGACTACATGCTGTCGTTTCTGTTTTTGCGTTATCTGTCGGATAACTATGAGGCCGCCGCGCAGAAGGAACTGGGGACGGATTACCCGAATTTACAAAGCAACCTCACCCTGACCTTGTCAGGGGAGATCAGGGAGGCACGTTCTGTCTATCAAAAGTTGACCCCTACACAGCAAACTCCTGAGGTTGGGAGGTATGTTTCGCCGCTATCGCTATGGTATGCAGCAAATGCTGCCGATGTGGCGGATTTTGAAAAACAAATGCGCCGCAAAGTACATTACGTGATTGAGCCTCAGCATCTTTGGAGCAGTATTGCCGAGCTGGCTAGAACCCAAAACGACGAATTGCTGCACACCTTGGAAAAGGGCTTTAAATACATCGAAAACCAAAGCTTTGATAGCACTTTTCAAGGCTTGTTCTCGGAGATTAACCTTAATTCCGAAAAGCTAGGCAAAAATTACACAGAACGGAATGCCAAACTGTGCAAAATTATCAGCAAAATTGCCGAAGGTATTGCCCAGTTTTCGACCAACAGCGATATTTTGGGCGATGCCTACGAATACCTGATCGGCCAGTTTGCCGCAGGCTCGGGCAAAAAAGCCGGTGAGTTTTATACGCCGCAGCAGATTTCCACGATTCTTTCCGAAATCGTCACCCTTGATAGCCAGGAACCGGCCACCGGCAAAAAAAAGAAGCTGGATAAGGTGCTGGATTTTGCCTGTGGCTCCGGCTCGTTATTGCTCAATGTGCGTAAACACATCGGTCCGCATGGCATCGGTAAAATCTACGGCCAGGAAAAAAACATCACCACTTACAACCTGGCGCGCATGAACATGCTGCTGCATGGGGTTAAAGATTCCGAGTTTGAAATCCACCACGGCGATTCCTTGCTGAACGATTGGGACATCCTGAACGAAATGAACCCCGCCAAAAAGCTACAATGCGATGCGGTGGTCGCTAATCCGCCGTTTAGCTACCGTTGGGAACCCAACGAAGCCTTGGGCGAGGACTTCCGTTTTAAAAGCTATGGCCTTGCCCCCAAATCAGCAGCGGATTTTGCTTTCCTGCTGCACGGTTTTCACTTTTTAAGCGATCAAGGCACTATGGCGATCATTCTGCCGCATGGGGTTTTGTTCCGGGGCGGCGTGGAAGAACGCATACGCACCAAGCTATTAAAAGACGGCCATATCGACACCGTGATTGGCCTGCCAGCCAACCTGTTTTTCTCGACGGGTATTCCTGTTTGTATTCTGGTGCTGAAAAAATGCAAAAAGCCGGACGACGTGTTATTCATCAACGCCAGCGAACACTTCGAAAAAGGCAAACGCCAGAACCGCTTGCTGCCTGAGCATATCGACAAGATTGTCGATACTTACCAATATCGGAAAGAAGATGTGCGTTATTCTCGCCGTGTAACAATGGCAGAGATTGAGAAAAACGATTTCAACCTGAATATCTCGCGTTATGTCAGTACCGCCAAAACAGAAGCCCATATTGACTTGCAGGCGGTCAATGCCGAACTGGTTGGTTTAGAGGAAAATATTGTCACAAGCACTGACAGGCATAACCAATTTCTCATGGAGCTGGGCTTACCGCCTTTGCCTTGAGTCTATATACAGGAAGCGGCTCTATTTTTACCACAAACAATAGGTCAAGAAACGCAGGCACTGCTCCGGACGGCACAACCGCAACGCTCTATTGCCGCCGGTGAGCTTTTGCGTTGAACGACAGCTTTCGGTTTTTCATTCCCCATTTGCTGAAATCCTTGAATGTCGCAAATTGGCCGAACTGAGACGATCAATGTCAGGTTCAATCCAAGCAAATATTTTGAAACTGTCTGATAAAGTTCAGAGCTTTACAACCGGTTTTGAACCTGATATCAAAACACCATAAGGGCTTTTAGCCTGTGTTTCGTTCATCCACTGTTTTCGCCAGCTCTTGCAGTTCGGCAGAAATTATCACCGGGTATTCCGGGGTATTGCTCAATTGGCGCAATGACATGGGTAAACTATTTAATTGGCGTCGAGTATATTCCCTGGCCTCGATCAGCGTAGGCTGCCCTGCTACAGTTTTTCCGCACTGCATAACCCATTGCAATAACGGTTGGCCAGCGCAAGGCGCATTGTCAACGGTAACGGTATCGCCGGACATAACGCCATCATCATAGTTACGATAAACCTGCTTGCGTCCGGGCCAGGTAGCTTTTCCTTCCGAGCGCTTGCGCCTCGCAATTCCGGCATATTCCTGCAATTTATAGGCACAGTCGAGATAAGGCGCATCGGCTGAGGTATCCAGATGCGTACCGATGCCGAAGCCATCAATCGGGGCTTGCTGGGCCACTAATTCTTCAAGCTTGTATTCGTCAATATTGCCGCTGGCAAAGACGGTGGTATCGTCAAGGCCGCCACGGTCAAGGATGTTTCTGACTTTCCGGGCATGATCGGCCAAATCACCGCTGTCCAGGCGCACACCCTTGATTTTTATACCTTGCACATGCAATGCGATCGCTAGATCGACGACTTTTTGAGCCCCTGCTTCGGTATCGTAAGTGTCGATCAATAACACGACATTATCGGGATTGGCCTTGGCAAAATCGGCAAAGGCCTGGCTCTCGGAATTGTATGCTTGTATAAAAGAATGCGCCATCGTGCCAAAAACGGGAATACCAAAACACATCCCTGCAACCACGGTCGCTGTACCGGTGAATCCTGCCAGATAACTTGCCCGGGCTGCCAACAGCGCCGCTTCACTGCCGTGCGCCCGGCGCATGCCGAAATCAACCAGCAGCTTATCCGGTGCGATCAGTACCGAGCGTGCTGCTTTAGAGGCAATCAGGGTTTGAAAATGCAATAGATTGATAACCCTGCTTTCAACCAATTGCGCTTCAGGCAGCGGCGCGGTAATGCGTAAAATTGGTTCATTCGGAAAGAACACCGTACCTTCAGGCATCGCATGGACATCGCCGGTAAATTTTAAGCTCTTGAGCCGAGCAAGCACGATCGGTTTAAATTGCCCGCTACTTGCCAGCCAGTCAATTTCATCCGAAGAAAAGTGCAATTGTTCCAGGTAAGTTAAAACCTGGGCTAAACCCGACGCGACCAGATAGCTCCGGTTTTTGGGCAATTTTCTGACAAAAAATTCGAATACAGCCAGCTCTTCCATGTTCTGTTCATAATAGCCCTGAAGCATGGTTAACTGGTAGAGATCGGTAAGCAAGGCGCTGTTTGGCATTATCTGATCATGTCCAATGTAATGGGTATCGCACCCTTTTGAATCATTTCGTTAATTGCGTTTCCCCCATTTTGTTGCCGAACATTAACAGCGCGTATGGCATCTGTTAACAACAACACCCGATAATGGTGGTCTAGTGCATCACGAACTGTATTTAAAACGCAATAATCGGTAGCCAATCCTCCAATGAACAAACGGCGGGCAGCGGCATTATCCAGTTGTTCCTTGAGTGCCGGGTTTACAAAACCAGAATAGCCATCCTGTTCGACATCAATCCCTTTGGAAATAATGTCAGTCGATGCCGGAAGATGCAAACCGGTTGCAAATTCTGCGCCTTTAGAATTGGCGATGCAGTGTTCCGGCCAGGGACCGCCTTGCCGAGTAAAGGAGGAATGGTTAGATGGATGCCAGTCACGGGTTGCAAACACCGGCAATTGACGGTTGACAAATTGCTCAATATAGCCGTTCAAGACAGGTATAACCTGATCTCCATTCGGTACAGCCAGATTGCCGCCTTGCAAAAAATCATTTTGGATGTCTATAAGCAGTAAGGCATCATTTTGACTTAATTCGATTTTATCGGTGCTTTTTCGTTTGTTAGCCATAGCCGGAGAAAATGTTGGGCTTTCCCGCGTAAAGTTAACCGGACTCGGCACGAGAAAGCATAAAAAACGAATTAAACCAGATACCGGCTCCACCCCCCGTAGTGGTTCTCTATCTTGCCACGGGGTATGCTCGAAAGGATCAGCAGTATGCCCGCCATAACACCCGCCCAGTCAGCGCCAAGGCTTCCGCCGTCGAGTATCCACGGAGCAGCCATCAGGGGAATGGCAAGCAGCATATTGACAAAACGCGCGGGGCGAGCAGATTCTGCCAAAGCCGTAATAGAAATTGTAATGACCAGGGAACCGATCAAATGGTCGCTGTTCGCTTGCGCGCCTTGGGTAGCGAAAATCAGCCGGGTACACATCAACCAAACCCCGATGGCGGTACTGAAAACCAAAGACCAGGGTAGATTGACGCCGCCACCGAGCATGTTCTTAAGAATAGCCCAAGGCGACCCTTCAAAATTCTCTGGCTCCATTTTACGGCCACCTTCCATGGTATCGCCACGCAAGAAGGCCAGAATAACCGACTTGCCTTTGCGCCGGCGTTCTGCCAGAAACTGGCCGGTGGCAATCAGTTCATCAACAGAATAAGGAATCTGGATGAGCATCGCCGCCGCGGCAAACAGGCAGAGTGTGCACCAGGTTCCGATCAGGATGGGCTGGATGATGATGAAGAAGATACTGACGGCACCCAAAGGCACGATCATTACGCCAAACAGGATTACCAGCCACGGCATTGTGCGCCAGCGGTTACGACCTCCTATGATGCCGGTGAGTATCTCCAGCGCATAGGTCACGGCGCCAAGGCCGGCATCAGGAACGGGCCACGCCTTTGATACCTCAGACGTGATGATCGTTTCGGTGCCAACGCCGAAATAAGGATCCCAGGCATTCGGAATATGGCCTAATTGATAGGCGGCAAGATAGCGGGAGATATAAAGTCCTATGAACGCCAGAAAAATAATCGGTATGCGCTGCATCCACGAGGATGGACTGTAGTCCCAGCCGGGCGGAATGTCGGGGCCAGTCATGCTGGCCATAAGACCGATGCCGGGCATGGGGCGTGCCAGGATAGCGAAGCCGATTACCAGCGACCCTACCAAGGTATCGTTGAGATAAGCCGAAGCGCTTGGCGTCCAGAAGACCAGGGGGGCGAACAATAGCCACAAACCCACCGCTGCGTTGGCAATGCGTGCCCAGGCCATGGTCCGTGACAGCGATAGAGCGGCCAACAAAAATACTAAAACGCCGCTGACCAAGTCATTGACCACCATCGCCTGGTCTTGATAACCCAGAATGGGTGGGCTGGTCATCAACCAGGTACCCATGCTCATGTTGAGAAAATGCGCCCAAAGGTTTTGGCGGCGCTCGTCACGTATCGACTGGTTATAAGCCTCCAGGAACTGGTCGGCGGGTTTAGCCTCCGCAGCCAAAGTTTCGATCCATTCGGCTGGCGTGAGTTTGTTGCGCTTATACCAGCTCAAGGGGTCGGCCTTGAGTTCTTTTACAATCGCCGGCAAAGCATCGCGTAGCGCATGTTTGGGTTCCCAATCCAGCAGCTTCCGCGCCCTGGAGATATCCAGTTCATAATGATCATCAGCCAGGTCAACCATAAACGGCTTGATAAAAGGTTTTTCACCTTTGTCGATGGAATCCGGAATGACAATTTCCATCTGGTTCTGTAAATGAGCCCCTGTTTTGGCCAGAATTTTCGGCAGCGTTTCCGTCTCCCAAGTTTCACCGTGGATCAAAACCCCGAGTTCATTTTGCAAAGCTTCATAGCCCATCGTCGATGGCTCGCCCAAAAGCAGGGCCGTCTCGACAGGTAACTCCTTTCGCCGCCGGACAATGCGAACGATAGCCTCAAGCAAGTCGTCGATATGAAGAAACGACTGACCGTGCGAGATAACACCGGCGAACACGCGGCTGGAAAACTGGCGTTCGTAGATCCGCTGTATCTGATGCGCCAACGTGGGCGGCTGGGCATGATCCGTATAGACACCCGCGATGCGCGGCAGCACATAGGGAATGGCGCCATGCTCGTTTTTGACGACTTCTTCCGTCTCCAGTTTTGACCGAGGATAGGCCCACTTGGGCTGTAACGGCCAATCTTCCGTAATAGGCACGCCAGGATCGGTGGGAGCGTGAACCAGCATTGTGCTGGCATAAACGAACTGCTCGACCTCGAAGTTTTGCAGAGCCTGAAGCAAGCGGTGGGTGCCTTTAACATTGACTTCCTCGTACAGGGAATTGGGTTCGCCCGTGAAATCATAGTAGCCGGACAAGTGGATGACTGAAACAAAATGGTTGCCGAAGCGCTTTCGCAACTCGTCCATAGCCTTATTGACCGAGCTGTCCGAGGTTAGATCGCAGGGCACACACTCCGGATATTTCGAACATTCGGATTGTCGATCTAAGCCGATGACATAATAATCCTGAGCCAATACTTTGCTGAGTGAAAGTCCGAGAAAGCCGCCGATACCGGTAATCAATACGATGTCTTTCGTGGTATCGACAGTCTTTTCTTTTACCGGGCTTTCATTTTTTTGCAAAACGATGTCATCTTCTTTACTCATGATCGATCCTCCTCAACTGTTTGAATGGTCACCGGATCATCGAGTAATTTGTATATCCAGTGATACACGACTACTTCCTCGGAACGCAACAACGGCACAAGGATTTCATTTTTAATAGACCAGTAATTGTCAAAATAGTTTGTTGCTAAAGTAACTTTACAACTTACCGTTCACTTAAAGCCGAAAGGTCAATTCGCCGTCAGACAATCCGTCATAACCGAAGTTGTTTTACCTGGTTTCGCCTAAATATTTTCAGGCGAAGCCATTCGTAAAGTATTTTTTGATTGCCTTGTTATCGCCGTTTTAACTGGTAAAGTATGCAGGAGATAAATTAACTCCCTCTCTTCAAAATCTCTTTTCCCTTTGGGAGAAGGCGAGGCTGAGGTGGGTATAAAATTGGCGGGAGTCTGAATAATTACAAAACTTTTATATTCACACCTGTATATCCAACGCTATGAGGTAGATTATGAAAAAATATATAATTTGCAGCTGTTTGTTATTATGTGCCTGTTCCCATCTACCACCCGCCATTGAAAATGCACCGACGGGAGATCTTTCCTATAACCAGGCCATCCAAAACATTAACGCGTACAAAAATACTATGGTGCGTTGGGGTGGCGTAATTATCGACGTAGAAAACGAACAATATCAAAGTCTTATTCAGGTTTTGCTGTATCCTTTAAACAGCAGTGGCCGACCACGTCTGGATCAAGCCAATGGTGGACGCTTTATTATCAAAAGCCCAGAGTTCCTAGATCCTGCCGTCTATACCAAAAATGCCGAAGTAACCGTATATGGCGCACTGGTCGGTGATATGGAAAAAACTATTGACAAAAAAACGCTTAAACTCCCCGTAGTCTTATTACAAACTATTTATCTGTGGCCTCTATATAATCCTTACAACTATTACGGTGGCTACGGTATCGGTTACGGCGGTATTGGACCATACGGTGGTTACTATGGCGGTGGATGGGGCGCTTATCCTTATTACGGTGGACGTTATTACTGGCCTTATTTTGGTTTCGGCCGCCGTTAGTTGGTTTCCGCCTAAAGCTGGAAAAAAGGTAATTATTTTGTGTTCCTACGGCACATTACAGGCTATTCTGCCCATTCAAAAGACATAAAAAAACCGGTCGTCCTTTTTGGGACGCTGCCGGTTTTTTAGGTGTTTGGTGGAGGCGGCGGGGATTGAACCCGCGTCCGCAAGCACTCCGCCCCAAGGTCTACATGCTTATCTCGCTCTTTTGATTTAACCGATGACTACCCGTCGAGCCAAGAAAATCATCAGCGATTCCGTAAGGTTTTAGCGCATCCATACCGGACAGATTTCAGCGCGATCTTATGTCTATGACCTCTGAACGTTCCGCTGCCCGAAGGTTTAAGAACTCCACCCGCATAAGCACAGATGGTCAAAGGAATGGTGCTGTTTTTAAGCAGCTAAAGCCATTGAGTAGTTTTCGTCATTTGCGAATACTTT
>SBAV01000016.1 GCA_005239965.1 Methylobacter tundripaludum | reverse complement strand
CGTGAGCAACGCCCTGCTTCGCAAATCGTATTTTGCATGGATGACCGCGAAGAAGGCTTTCGGCGGCACTTGGAGGAACTCAATCCTGCTATTGAAACATTGGGGGCAGCCGGTTTTTTTGGCGTGGCCATGAATTATCAAGGCCTGGATGATGACAAAACCACGCCGCTATGTCCGATTGTCGTAACCCCTGCGCATGATGTCAAGGAAGCCCCGCGATCTGGAACAGGACAAGCCTTTGCTAATCATGATAAAGGCCGCAAATTCATCCAGTGGTGCACCGATGTGCTTTACCTGAGTTTGCGCCGTAATTTGTTGCTGTCTTTCCCGGTCATTCCGCTGATTGCGCCGTTCACCCTGTTTGGCTTACTGGGGAAATCGCTGTTTGCCAAGCAGCAACAGGGTTTTGTTACCACAATAGGGAAAGCCGTATCACCGGCTGTCGCTACGCAACTGCTGTTTACGGCTCCAAGCGGCAAAGCGCCTTCCAAGCCCAACAGCCAGGGCTTTACCGATGCCGAACAAGCGGACCGTATTGCGGGATTTTTAAACAGCACCGGCTTGACCTATGGTTTTGCACCCTTGGTGGTGTTAATGGGGCATGGCTCTATCAGCCAGAATAACCCGCATATGGCGGCGTATGATTGTGGTGCTTGTAGCGGCCGGCACGGCGGGCCGAACGCGCGCGTGTTTGCGGCTATGGCGAATCGTCCTGAAATACGACAGTTTTTGGCTGATCGCGGAATCTTGATTCCTGAGGATACCTGGTTTATAGGTGCTGAACACAACACCTGTAACGAAGACATCAGCTGGTATGACTTGTGTGATCTTCCAGAACAATTCCAGGGTGTGTTCGAAAAGCTACGTCATGAATTGCAACATGCGCAACGTATGTCCGCACACGAACGTTGCCGACGGTTGGCTTCCGCGCCGCGCAATCTAACGCCGTATCAGGCTTTGCTGCATATTCAGGAACGCGCCACCGATTTTTCCCAGGCTCGGCCGGAATTGGGCCATGCGACTAATGCCGCAGCCGTAGTCGGCCGTCGCGCCTTAACACAAGGTGTGTTTTATGATCGGCGCGTGTTTTTGATTTCTTATGATCCGACCCAGGATGAAGATGGCAATATACTGGAAAAAATTTTGCTGGCGGTAGGGCCGGTGGGGGCGGGGATTAATCTGGAGTATTATTTCTCTACCGTTAATAACGAGCGCTTGGGTTGCGGTACTAAAGTGCCGCATAACGTCACTGGTCTTTTGGGCGTGATGGAAGGTACCGGCAGTGATTTACGTACTGGCTTGCCTCAGCAAATGGTAGAAATTCACGAGGCTATGCGCTTGCAGATTTTGGTGGAAGCCAAAACGTCTGTGTTGGAAGCAATTTATCATCGCCAGGAAAGTTTGGCGGAGTTGATTGGTGGCGGGTGGGTGTATTTAAGTGCAAAAGATCCTGATGACGGCACTATTTACACCTTTGAGCGCGGCATTGGTTTTGTGCCGTGGCAGGGTGGGGCAGACAGTTTGCAAATTTTTGACAAGTCACCGGATTGTTACTATGGCCAGACACAGCCGGTATCACCTGCTTTAATCAAACAGCCTGAAAGCTTGCGGAGTTAAACAATGGATGCCTTAACTGTTTTCATTCCGTTGTTACCGTTGTTAGCGGGTGTCATTATTGGCCTCGGCAATTTTTGCGGTGTATTTCGCGGTGAAGCCAAAGAGGCCCTGGCTACCGACATCAGCCTTTGGGCAATGACGCTATCGTGTTTGATGTCGCTGGTTGTGTTGGGCGCTGATATATCAGGCAAAAATACCGGTGCTTTTGACGCGGGCGAATGGTTGCGTTGCGACAGCTTGGTTGTGTCAGTCAATTTTATCAGCACCGGGCTCAATGTTCGCTTGGCTGCACTGTTTGCTGTATTGCTAGCGATCATCATGCGATTTTCTGTTGATTACCTGCACAGGGAAGCGGGTTACTTTCGGTTCTTTTTTGTTTTTAATCTGTTTGCTTTTGCAATGCTGTTACTGGTGTTGTCAGGAAGTAGCGTTATGACGTTCATGGGTTGGGAGATCGCCGGGTTGTGCTCTTATCTTCTGATCGCATACAGGTATGACCGTCCTGTTGCCACCACTAATGCAACACGTGTTTTTGTCACTAACCGTATCGGTGATGCGGGTTTTGTTCTTGGTATTGGCCTGAGTTATTTATGGCTGGACAGCGTCAACTGGATAGATATTAAAAACCCATCTAATCCGCTGGAAATTGGGGAAGCTACAGCCATAGCGTTTTGTTTTGCAGTAGCTGTGTTTGCAAAATCGGCACAGCTGCCTTTTACGCCGTGGTTGGCACGGGCTATGGAAGGGCCGACACCGTCAAGTGCGGTGTTTTACGGTGCGGTGATGATACACGCCGGTATCTATCTGGTGATTTTTCTGCAAGCGCTTTTTGAGCAAGCCCCCTTGATTATGGGATTGCTGGTTGTCGTTGGCTTGTCGACAGCAGTATATAGCTTTCTGGTGGGCTTAACGCAAACCGATATAAAAAGTTCGCTGGCGTTTGCAATATCCGGCCAATTGGGGCTGATGTTTATGGAATGTGGCTTGGGTTTTTGGGACATCGCCAGTTGGCATCTTGCCGCACATGCGATTGTACGTGGCTATCAGATGTTAACAGCGCCTTCTGTTTTGCATCATGTGCAGGATAATCCCATACAGCCAGTGTCATCATTTTTGGTTCAGTCGCGTTGGTTGTATCTGGCATCGGTACAGCGGTTTTGGCTGGATCAACTGGTCGATTGGGGTTTTGTGAAGCCCATTAGGCAATTGGCGCACGATCTGAGTTATTTTGATGGCGAGGGTTTGGATAAAATTATGGGTGTGTCTGCCCCTGCGATGCGTGCAGCAGCTTCATTGGCACAGTTAAAGGAAAGATCCATCGGCGCACGTTTGGATAACGAGTTTGATGATTTCTCCCATGGCAGTGGCTTGGCAGGCACATTGACGCAGTGGACGGCTGCCACTATGCATTGGTTGGAAGACCATTTGGTGTTGGAAGGTGTGAGCAATAGGACTCTCGGTTATAGTCGTGAACTGGGCCGTATCGTTAACCAGGTTGAGCGCCGGATATTGAGGCCGCGTTATCTTGTCTTGTTTGTTTTTATCACTTTGTTGATTACTTTCTGATAGTCTGATGGATATTACGATTAAGCTTTGGTTTGAGTCGGCAGCCTTTCCGTTGCTATCTACGCTGGTTTTGGTGCCGTTGCTGGCGGCGGTTGCGGTTCTGCGGGTCAGCGCTGCTGTGATCGCCTGGCGTATTGGCCTGGTGGCCGCACTGGCCAATATGGCGGTGAGCATTTATTTGTTAATGGCTTTTGATAGCGGTAATTTTGCCATCCAGCTGGCTGAGCAATTTCACTTTGCAGGTTTTAGCTACAGTGCGGGCGTTGATGGCGCAAATATTCTGTTCATTCCGCTTACAGCGCTGTTGACGGTGCTGGCGTTGATGTACACAGCAATTACCCGCCATGCTACCGACAGGGTGTTTATCGCTTGTCTGCTCGGCTATGAAAGCGTGTTGATGGGAGCGTTTACGGCGCTGAATGTCCTGCAATTTTGGTTTTGGTGTGTGATGGAGTTGGTGCCGGTGATTGTCTTGACCTTGTGCGCTGGTACCGGACAGCATCGCCAGCGTACGCTACGCTATGTGTTGCAGTATTGGGTCAGTGGCTTACTGATGACGTTGTGCGGCTTTTTGCTGCTGGCTTTTGGGTTGATTGATTCCGAACACAGCTTGACCTTTGACTGGTTGACCTTGAAGCAAAATAATGTCTATCTGCATGATGAGACCCTGATTTTTATCTTGCTGTTTTATGGTTTTGCCATTCGTATGCCATTGTTCCCGTTTCATGGCTGGTTACCCGTATTGGCTGAACACGGTACGGTGGCCAGTGCGTTTATTTTCCTGATCGGTTTAAAACTGGGCGTGTATGCAGTGATACGCTTTATTTTGCCGATGATTCCGGGAGTTGCGGAACAATGGGCCCACTTTGTGGTGATTTTAGGATTGCTTGGCGTATTTTATGGCGCATTACTGGCGCTGATGCAAATCAATGTCCGCCGGTTGCTGGCTTTTGCGGTCATCAGTCATACTGGCATGCTGATTATCGGCGTGTTTTGCTTCAACGATTTCGGTTTGGAAGGCACGCTATTGCTGTCTATAGCTTATGGCTTGGCCACTGCGGGTATGTTTTTCAGTACCGGCCTGATTTATGAGCGCACGCGCACGGCTTTTCTACCCCGTTTAGGTGGCGTATTTGATACCAATGCCCCCTTGGCTTTTCTTTTTCTGGTTTCTGCATTAACCACCATGGTGATGCCCGGTACACCCGGATTTGATGCCGCGCATTTGCTCATCGAAGGGGTGATTGAGGAAGATGGCTGGTGGATTGCGATTGGAATTTTGCTCGGCAATGTATTGGCGGCGGCTTTCTTGTTATGGGCCTTTCAGCGTATTTTTTTTGCCACGCCAAAGCGCAAGTTTTGGCCGTCGCATAGCCAATATCATTCCGTTAAAAAGGAGCGCATGATTGCGGTAGTCATCTGTGCCGTACTGATTTGCACGGGTTTTTATACAACCCCGTGGCTTAAATTTATAGATCAGGAAGCTGAAGTGATGCATGAGCAGTATCCTGTGCATGGCTCCCACCCATCCGATGCTGTGCTTGAGCCTGAGACCGATAACACATTGGAACAAAATGAGGCCCCTGATAGCCATGAATGAAGCCAGTTTTCCCCTGTTGAGCTGTATTATCTTGTGGCCTTTGCTGGGCGCTGTGGTTGTTGGCGCGATGCGTGATGCCCTGCTGGCCAGGAAGGCGGGGCTGGTTATCGCTGGTTTTGAGCTGATTTTGACTTCGCTGTTGTTGCTGCAATTCAATCCCGATGACAGCAACTTTCAATGGGTGGAACGCCATGCGTGGATACCCAGCTTGCATGTTGAATACCTGCTGGGTATCGATGGTATTTCGGTGTTGTTCTTACCGATGACGGCTTTGTTAACCTTGATGGCTATTTTGGCGTCCTGGAATGCCATCCAGCATTTATCACGTTTTCATCTGGCGCTGCTGCTGGCGCTGGAAGGTATGACAGTGGGTGTGTTTTGTGCCTTGGATATGGTGTTGTTCTTTTTATTTTGGGAACTGACCTTACCGCCCATTTTCTTTTTGATTGGCCTGTGGGGTATCGGTGCGGAACGGCGTTTGGCGGCTGCCAAATATACCTTGTTTATGCTGTTTGGCGGGGTGGCGTTGTTGATGGCGATTATTATTTTAGCGCTTAATCATGCTACCCCGCTACAGGAAGGTGCCCCGCAAGAGCTGGTTTTCAGCTTGCCGCAGCTGTTAAAGACCCCTTTGCCTGATCATTTGCAAGCCACTGTTTTTTTATTGCTACTTCTGGGCTTTGCCGTAAAAGCACCACTGCTGCCTTTTCATACCTGGTTGCCTACGGTAGCTATGGAAGGGTCGCCCCATACGACAGCGTTGCTTGTCGGGCTTAAGCTTGGCGTTTACGGCCTTGTTCGTTTTGCCCTGCCGCTAGCGCCTTCGGCGGCGGTTGAATACAGCTGGGCATTGGGGATTGCCGGGGGCGTGACACTGGTCTACGCGGCCTTGATTGCCCTGCAGCAGAGCAACTTACGGCGCTTACTGGCATATTCCAGTATCAGCCATGTCGGTCTGGTAGTGGTCGGCATTGCCAGCTTGAATATACAGGGCATTCAGGGGGCGATTTTGCAGTTGCTCAATTTTACTTTGGTTGCCAGTTCCCTGATGCTGGTTGCAGGCTTTATTCAGCATCGATTGGGCAGTACTGAAGCGATACATTTAGGCGGCTTGGCAAAGGTCATGCCGCGCTTGGGTTGCTGCTATTTTTTGTTTATGTTGGCCAGTATCGGTGTTCCAGGCACTAATGGTTTTCCTGCTGAATTGCTGTTGCTTATCGGCGCCTTGTTGTCCCATTCGAGCCTAGCCATTACGGCTTTGGCAGGGGCGGTTCTCAGTGCAGCTTATATGCTGTCGTTTACACGCCGTGCCTTTTGGGGGGAAGCGGGCCGTCATGTTAACCAGATAACTGATTTGCGCCCGCGTGAGCTGCTTGTGTTGGCTGTGCCCGCTGTTTTGGTGTTAGCCATCGGTTTCTTCCCCAATAGCGTTTTTAATGTCAGCCGCACTACTGCGGAAACCTGGTTGTCTTACGTGCTAGACCAACAATCGTTAAAAAGTGGCAGTGTAGCCAAGGACGGGGTTAGCGAATCTCTGCAATAAGTTGCGCCATAATATTCTCGGCTTGCCTTAAATAGCCGCCACCAAACAGATTAAGGTGGTTCAAAATATGGTATAGGTTGTAGAGTTTTTTTCGAGTCGTATAGCCCTCATCTAAGGGCCAGGTTTGTTGGTAACTGGCATAAAAATCCTGGCCAAAACCGCCAAATAATTCAGTCATGGCCAGATCGGCCTCCCTGTCGCCATAGTAACAGGCAGGATCGAATAGCACCGGCTGTCCTCGTTTATCAACAGCCGCATTGCCCCCCCACAAATCACCGTGTATGAGCGAAGCTTGCTGGGTGTGCCCGTCAAACAAGATTCCCATATCGCTGCACAGTTGCTCGCCCAGAGTTTGCAAACGCCCGCCACAGCTTTTTTTTGCGGCCAGCTTCAATTGAAACAACAAGCGATTGTCGCGCCAAAAACTCGGCCAGTCATCCTGTGGGCTGTTGATTTGCGGGGTGCTGCCGATAGTGTTATCCCGATGCCAGCCATAATAAGCCTGGCGTTTTTGATGCAACGTTGCCAACTGTTGGCCCAGTAGGCGATCAGAAGCTTTACTGGCGCTGCCAAATTCGATGTACTCCAATACCAGAAAAGCCTGGTCTTCTGTTTTGCCACAGACAATAGGGCGGGGAACGGTAACAGCTCCCATGTCGGCCATTTCCTGCAAACCGTCAAACTCCGCTTCAAACATGTGTGCTAGCGCCATATTGTTTAGCTTAACAAAATAAGATTGCTGAATACCTTTTAGCTGAAAAGCAGAATTAATGTCTCCGCCCGCAAGAGCGCGGGCAGATATTGTTTTAAACGTGCTGCCGGTCGCCTTTTCAATTTGTTCTGAAATCGTGTGCCAATTCATAGCTGTGATTGTGCTCTTATGCTTCGATTATTGTGTTTGCCGAATTTACGTTATCAAGATATTTTTTATTAAGCGTTATCATAAACGACAGATGGAGTCTAGTACTGTATTTTTTACATGGGCTTAAAAATTATTATTTTATTTGATTTAAATCAATACATGGTTGTTGATAGACGTGTAGTTAAAAAAGTAGTACTCTGTGTAGGCTTCACTACGACTAGAGTGATTTTATTCTCTGGTGTGTCTATTATTGAGTACACAAGGAAAATTAATGAGAAACATATTAGCAACATTACTAATTTCTTTATTTTCGCTGACTGCCTTTGCAGCAGGCAGCCCTATGCACGAAGATTTTACAGAACTTCTCGGTATCAGCGATAAAATGCTGGAAGCAGCCAAACAGGCTGATGGGCCAGGTTTTACGCAATTAGCCGAGCAAGGTCTGTCAGTTGCTAAAGACCAAAACATGAAGGGTACTTCGCCTGGATTGCAAAGAGTTATGGAAAGAATGAAGCACGCTAAAAAAGCGGGTAAGAAAGGTGATTTTGAAAAAGGCGCCAAGCTTATTGAAGAAGCTATAGCAGAAATGAAAAAAGAAAAAGCTCCGTTGCAGATTGGCGGTGGAACCT
>SBAV01000231.1 GCA_005239965.1 Methylobacter tundripaludum | reverse complement strand
GGCCTGTGTTTTCAAACTCGGCAATAACAGGGATAAGGTGGTTTAACAAAGCTGAAGCCAATTTATTTCGGCTGACTTTTTGGGAGCCAAGTATCCGGTTTAAATCTGTCCACGGTTGGCTGATTTTTTCGGCTTCGGTAGCCGGCAAATACAGATTAAGGCCAAGGCCAATCACCGCACTGCAAGGCCCGCTGGCTTCACCGGAGATTTCAATCAGGATGCCGCCCAATTTTTTGCTTCGCCAATACAAATCGTTAGGCCACTTTAAGGTAATATCAGGAATCTGTAGCTGCACCAAGGCCCGGATAACCGCCACGCCGACAGCCAAACTCAAACCGGCAATTTCGCTGAGCCCGCTTTGCGGGAAACGCCAAAGAATTGACAAATAAATATTGCTGCCATACGGTGAAACCCAGTCACGCCCCCGCCTACCCTTGCCTGCCGTTTGATGTTCTGCAAAACAGGCGATACCTGAAGCGGCATCGTCTTGCGATTTTTTCGTTAAATAGCTGTTGGTGGAATCAAGTTGATCGTGGATTTCCAGTAACGAAATCCGTGTTCGGGCATTATCATCCAGAGCACCTGAAATTTTGCCATGATCTAAAAATTCCAATGGCTTATTCAGGCGATAACCTCTACCGCTAACCCCCTTACAGTGCAATCCCAATTCAGTCAAGCCGTTTAGCTGTTTCCACACCGCAGAACGACTCAAGCCCAGTGCTTCGGCCAGTTCGGTTCCAGAATGAAAATCACCGTTAGCCAACAAGACCAGCAGTTTTTTTTGTTTATCGGAAATGGGCAAACTCGTCTCGTCTAAAAAGCAAATGCAAAGAATTGCTAGCCTACGGCTTTGCAATCAGATAGTGTCGTGATTAGATTTTTTGGGAGTGGGTGTGGATTTCTCCAGTGCGCGATTGAAATCTTCTAACTGGCGTTTTAATTCATCGCCAAAATTTTCCAAGCTTTTTTCAAGCAAGGGTACTTGTTGCTGTAACTGTTCGCCAAAAGTTTCGCCAATATTTTGCAACTCGTTGACAATCCCCTGAAATGGAACTATGGAAATATTCATGCGTGTTTGCTGATAGTCGACTTTCCAAACGTCATTTTCTTTGAGCAAGGCGGTATTAAACGAGATCTTCTTGTCGTTTTGGCTAAGCTGGGTTACAACTGTGGCGCTATCGCCATCCAGCGTCATGGCGCCAATCTGCACGGATGAGTATTTTCTACCCTGATCGGCCGCAAGCAAGCTTTGGCTGTCTTTAGTGACGTGACCCTGGGCAGCTTGTAGATTACCGGAGATGACGGCCTGCCAAAACGCGGTTGTTACAGTGTCCGGTGTTGTATCTTTAGTTGTTTGGCAGGCAGCAAGCAAAACCAAAACGGCCACAAGCCTGATCGAAACGACCAGGCTTGCAAAAAAGCCGGAGTAGGACGATTTAATCGTCGCCACCGAAAACCCCAAGTATTTGCAACAAGCTCAAGAACAGGTTGTAGATGGAGACGTACAAAGAAACAGTTGCCAAAATATAATTGGTTTCACCGCCGTGGATGATCTCACTGGTTTGGAACAAAATCATGCCAGACATAAGCAAAATAAACATGGCTGATACGGCAAGCGACAAGCCAGGCAGCGAGAAAGCCAGCGCACCAATACCCGCCAAAAATGCAACCAGCACGCCCACCATCAGGAAACCACCGAGAAAACTAAAATCCTTACGGGTGGTTAACGCATAAGCGGAAAGACCCAAGAAAATAACCCCGGTGCCGCCTAAAGCCGTCATAACCAATTGATGGCCATTGCTAAAAGCCTGCACATACATGCTGATGATTGGCCCTAAGGTCAAACCCATGAAGCCAGTCAGTGCAAAAACAAACACCAGGCCCCAGCCGCTGTTACTGAATTTTGTCGTTAAAAACAACAAGCCAAAATAACCCACCATGGTCATAATCATCCCGGGGTGCGGCAAGTTCAGATACATGGCGGCGCCTGCAGTCATAGCGCTGAACAATAAAGTCATCGCCAACAACATGTAGGTGTTTTTTAACATTTTATTGGTAGTCAGGACTTGTGTGTCCGACCGGGAAATCGCAGTATTAAAACTCATTTCAGATAAGCTCCTTAAATTAAACAACAATTTTATGACAGTTGTGGACTCAAGATGTTCAGCGTTCCAAACAAAAAATCAACCTTGTATCCACAATATCGTAAGAATAGAGTACATCCATCGGATTGCACTTGTAAATAGCTAAGATTATGGACATCCAAACTATATTCTAACCGCTGATAGCAACGCAAAATCTTGCGTTTCTACTTTACACCGGAACTTAACAAATTAACCAGTATCTGCTCATAAATATCCGACAAGATTTCCAAATCATCCAACCCAACACATTCATTGAGTTTATGTATGGTTTCGTTAAGAGGGCCCAGCTCAATCACCTGCGCGCCAGTCGGAGCCACAAAACGGCCATCCGAAGTACCGCCGCCGGTATTGTCTTTAGGTTCGAAACCGGTGACAGCTTTAATGGCGGCATGGGTTGCATCAATAAGCGCGCCTTTTTCCGTCAAAAACGGATTGCC
>SBAV01000465.1 GCA_005239965.1 Methylobacter tundripaludum | reverse complement strand
TTCCAGCGCTACATTACTGTTTATCATCAAAAAATGGGGATATTTTAAGCAATTGTTCACCGCCATTTTTGTCTGCGAAAATTTTATTATGACACTCGCCACAGTCACCGAAGCGATGTATTTTTTGATGGTCATGCAGCATATTGAATATGCAGAAGAAATTTCAATTGCAATCGGTTTTGTTTTGGTAGGATGGTACATCGCCATTGTCAGCTACATAGTGCGGCAGATGTTTTTTTACAAGACCAGTACCAGCGTTATTATGGCGTTTAGCTATTTTGTTTTAACATACGGCATTCCCATGCTGTTTATGGATATATAAATCGACTCGATCAACCCTAACATCGGCAAACAATAGGTTTGACATCACTACAAAAAAAGTTAAGTTACCGCTTTAATATTAGAAATATCACTCAACATCACCAAGAGAGTTCCTTATGAAAACGAAAAATGCATTATGCCTACTTCTGTTAATGACTGTTGCTGGCGGCGCTTGGGCGTACGGCGGAAGCAGCAACAGCAGCGTCAGAGCCTGCACCAAGCCCAAATTTAGCGAATTTACACCTGCGGATAAATCAGAAGTGACGGCTAATTCCAGCTTTTCTTTTATGGCTTCCACGCAAACCAATCCTGACAGCATCAGTGTCACCATTAAAGAACAGCATGTTGCAATTAGCATTACCCCCAAAAACCAAGCTGGCTTTGAAGTAACAGGCACGATTCCAGAAACCGTAAAAGGCAGTTTTGCCCGCATCAATATTAACGCAGAAGGCCCTAATGGCTGTAAAGGCAGTGATGGCTGGCTGTTGAAGGTTGCGCCTTAGTAAGCAGTTGTTGTATGTAGAGACGCAAAATTTTGCGCCTCTACACGTTAAACAGACTGATACCTGTAGCTACTTACCTTAATCCTTTTCCCAATTTTCCCGTAATGTTACCGTGCGGTTAAACACCAGCTTTCCATCAACGCTGTCTTTATCCAGACAAAAATAGCCGTTTCTTTCAAATTGAAAGCGTGATTCCGGCAAGGCATTGGCTAAACTGGCTTCAACCTTGCAATCCGTTAAAATTTCCAGGGAATTAGGATTCAGCGCATCCAGAAAATTTTCTTCGTTATCGGGCTGTGGCAGTGCAAACAATCGGTTGTACAAACGTACTTCGGCAGAGAGTGCGTGTTGTTCGGACACCCAATGGATAACGCCTTTCACTTTGCGGCTTTCAGGATTTTTGCCCAAAGTATCAGGATCGTAACTACAACGCAGTTCTGTAACAAGGCCATTGGCATCTTTAATTACTTCATTGCATTTGATTACATAAGAACCCCGCAAGCGTACTTCGCCGCCTTCCACCAAGCGTTTGTATTTAGGCGGCGGGTTGTCGGAAAAATCATCCTGCTCAATCAGTACAACCTTGGAAAAAGGCACTTGCCGCTTACCCAGCTCGGGCCGTTGCGGATGGTTGCTGATCTCCAGTTGTTCGGTTTGCTGGCCAGGATAATTCTCTATAACCACCCGTAGCGGCTGCAACACCGCCATGACCCGTGGCGAATTTTCATTCAAATCTTCACGGATACAATGCTCCAGAACCCCCATTTCAATCCAGGAGTTCTGTTTGGTAATGCCAATGCGTTCACAAAAATCGCGGATAGCTTTAGGGGTAAAACCTGCCCTGCGTAGTCCGGCTATCGTCGGCATACGTGGATCGTCCCAGCCGCTGACATGCTTTTCCGTCACCAGCTGATTGAGCTTGCGTTTACTGACGATGGTGTACTCCAACTGCAATCTTGCAAACTCAATCTGTTGCGGATGGCTCGGCGTTTTCAGTTCATCCAGCACCCAATCGTACAACGGCCGGTGGTCTTCAAATTCCAAGGTACATAAAGAGTGGGTGATATCTTCCAGCGCATCGGAAATGCAATGGGTGTAATCGTACATCGGGTAAATGCACCAGCTATCACCGGTGCGATGGTGATGTACGCGACGAATACGGTACAAGGCCGGATCGCGCATGTTGATATTGGGCGAGGCCATATCAATTTTGGCACGCAACACATAGTGGCCATCGGCAAATTCACCGGCACGCATGCGCCTGAACAAATCGAGATTCTCTTCGATTGGACGGTTACGGTCGGGGCTTTCCTTGCCGGGTTCGGTCAATGTACCGCGATAGGCACGGATTTGTTCTGCCGACAGGCTGTCCACATAAGCATTGCCTGCCAGTATCAAGGTCTCCGCATAGTTGTACAGTTGCTCAAAATAATCTGAAGCATGGTACAAACCTGCCCACTCGAACCCCAGCCAGTGGACATCTCTTTCGATGGACTCCATGAATTCGACGCTTTCTTTTTCGGGATTGGTGTCGTCAAAACGCAGATTGCAGGTGCCGTTATTTTCAATGGCCATACCAAAATTCAGGCATATCGATTTGGCATGGCCAATGTGCAAATAGCCATTCGGTTCGGGCGGGAAACGGGTGGCGACCTTGCCGTTATGTTTGTTGTCTTTTAGGTCGTTAGCAATAATCTGACGAATAAAATGTGCTGGAGCTTGATTATCAATAGTAAGCATGGGGTGTGAGTGTTTAATGTGCGACTTGAATGAAATGCAGAAAAACAAAAATCAAAGCAATATAACCGAATGTATTTATTATGGCCAATAAATCCTGATTACCAAGGCGTTGCAAGATTTAGCTATTTTCTGGGACTATTACACGATTCGCTGAATTGAACAGATCATCGAGCGCCTGATGCACTTCATCAACACCGGTTTTCTTTAATGAGGAAAATAATTGTATGCTGACTGAAACAGGAATCTCTTTCAGCTCTTTTTGCACCGCAAGCAAGGTGTTTTTGGCAGCGCCGTAAGCCAATTTATCGGCTTTACTGAGCAAAATATGCAATGGCAATCCTGAATTCTGACACCAGTGAATCATCTGCCAATCGAAATCCGTCAGAGGATGCCGAATATCCATCACCAGAATGATCCCACACAACGATTGGCGTTCGCTTAAATAGGCTTCCATCAACTTATGCCATTTTTTTTTCACTAACTCAGGCACTTGCGCATAGCCGTAACCTGGCAAATCGACAAAACGTTGCTGTTCATTAATGGCAAAAAAATTTAACATTTGCGTACGTCCTGGTGTTTTACTGATACGCGCCAGCGCATTTTGCCGAGTCAGCGTGTTAATAGCGCTGGACTTTCCTGCATTTGATCTGCCTGCAAAAGCAATTTCCAAGCCCTGGTCGGCGGGGGTATCCTTAAGATGCGGGGCACTGTTAATAAATTTTGCTTGATGATAAACTGGATTCATCGTTATCTCGCTTAGCTAAGTTAATTAGGATAAAATTCAACCACACCTCGTAGCTTGGATACGTTAGAGGCTATCTATAGATGACTACTTTATTCCGAAGGGGAACCTGATGAAGAAAAAATTGCTGGTACTTTCACTTTCTTTAGCGTTTGTTAACGCGTCAAGTATTTTACACGCACAAGGCAATGCGAATACGGGAAAAGACAAAGTGGCTACTTGTGTGGGTTGTCACGGAGAAAATGGTAACAGTTCTGTGCCAACATTTCCAAAATTGGCCGGGCAACATGCATCTTACCTGGAAAAGCAATTAAAGGCATTTAAAGACGGTACCCGTAATGATCCTATGATGTCCTCCATAGCAAAATCCTTAAGCGAAGAAGATATTCTGGATATTGCTGATTACTATGAGAGCAAAAAAATTTCTACGAATACCGAACCGGCATTGCCTGTAGA
>SBAV01000120.1 GCA_005239965.1 Methylobacter tundripaludum | reverse complement strand
GAAGAATACTGTGAGGGCAACCAACGCAGCAAAGTAGTGTAAAGCGCTTCAGGAACTACCGGTTTAGACACGAAGTCATTCATGCCAGCGTCTAAACAGGCGTGTCGGTCTTCGTTAAAAGCATTGGCGGTCATAGCCAAGATAGGCAAATCTGTTTTGTCGCCCAGCGCACGAATGGCACGGGTGGCTTCCAGACCATCCATTTCAGGCATCTGTACATCCATCAGTACCAGATCGTAGGTTTGGGTGCAAACCTTCTCCACCGCAACGCGACCGTTTTCAGCCGTGTCCACAGACAAACCGATTCCGTGCAGCAATTCCAGGGCAACTTCCCGGTTGATCGGATTGTCTTCAACCAATAGCAAATGCGCCCCGGTATAACTTTTACGCAGCCTAATGTCAGCATCCACTGATTTTTCCATAAATTCGGTAGGCATCACACTATGACCTCTCTGAAGCCGAGCGGTAAACCAGAAGGTACTGCCCTGACCTAGAGTGCTTTCAACACCCGTTTCACCGCCCATTAAATTGGCTAGACTGCGGTTGATAGCCAATCCCAGACCGGTTCCGCCGTACTGGCGGGTGGTCGAAACATCTGCCTGAACAAAAGCTTCAAACAGCATCGGCAACTTCTCTTTCGGAATACCGATGCCGGAATCCTGTACCTCGAAACGTATCAGCAGATCCGCGTCAGTCTCTTCCACTAGCTCGGTGCTCAACCTGATCAACCCTTTTTCAGTGAACTTTATCGCATTACTGGTATAGTTAAGCAGTGCCTGACGTAGTCGCATGGGGTCTCCACGCAACCATAACGGCACGTGATTGGTATTCAATTGAATAGTCAAGCCTTTTTTTATCGCCTGATCGGTAATTAAAGAGCGAACATGATCCAGTATCTCTCCCAGGGCAAAATTGCTATGCTCCAGTTCCAGATGACCGGCCTCAATTTTGGACAGATCAAGAATATCATTAATGATTGACAGTAAGTGCTGGGCGGCGGTATCGATCTTGTGCAGGCGTTCGATTTGTTCGGGTGCATCAGCACTTTTGCGCAAGAGATAGGTGAGGCCTATGATGGCATTCATGGGAGTGCGAATTTCGTGACTCATATTGGCCAGAAAAACACTCTTAGCGCGATTGGCTAATTCGGCCTTTTCACTTGCCAGATGGGCTTGTACGGCCATTTCCCGGTAACGGATGAAAAAATTGGCAGTCAGCGCTGCAAGGCTCAACAAGAGAGTGTAGGTCGTGATTAAGACGGCCAGTCGGGATGCATCCTGCGGGGGCATGGGTGTCTCAAACATGGGCGTACCGACGAAGCGGGCGGCAAACATGGCTGTGTAGTGCATTCCGGACACGGCAAAGCCCATCACCATACCGCTCAAGGTCAAGTTTGTTAAGGAGTTAAGTCGATCCCTGAGCGTGCTGAAACGAACCCATATTGCTAGGGTGGCCAACACGACCGCGACCAAGATCGAGATGGCAAACCCTGCCGGATCATAATATATGGAGGCATTTGCCATTTTCATGGCCGCCATGCCAGAATAGTGCATGGTACCGATTCCGCCGCCCATCAGGATGCCGCCTAAGAGGATATGCTGCCAGCGGCCATTACCGTAGATCAAATACCTGAGAGCCGCCCATGCCGCTAATAGGCTGGGCAACATGCTGAACAGGGTAAGGCTGCCATTATATGAGACCGTGGTGCACAAACGCAATGCCAGCATGCCAATGAAATGCATGGACCAAACTCCGGTGCCCAATGCCACAGCGCCACTGACAATGGCCAATTGGCGCAGGAAATTGGCTGAAGACTGTTTGGCAAACCCCACTATCTGCATAGCCAGAATAGATGAAACACATGCGATGAAAATCGAAAGCGCCACCATCCAACCATTGTAGGCGCTATATAAATATTGGCCGGAGACTAAGTGAGTAGTAAAAAAGGAATCGAACTGGAGCATTTCATTGCTTCCTCAAACGTAAGTGGAATCTACTCAAAAAGTATAGTGCATAATAACCTCAGTTCGACATAAGCTTTTACGGGCTACCAACTAAGCCAGGGCAAAAATAAAATGCCACGAAGACCAGGATATACAAACCCGAACCCTGCAAAAGTTATCTAATTGAAGTCCCAAACTTGAAATATTAAGGATAATTAATGTGATGCTACGAAGTATTAATCCCGCAACCGAAGAAATTCTCGGAGAATTTAGTGAACTTAATGATGCAGAAATTACTGTTGCGCTTGATCGATCGATAAAAGCTTTTGACGCTCAAAAATTTCTTTCTTATGAAAAACGTGCAGACATAATGGAAAATGCCGCCAAAATTCTTGACAGCGATGAAGACGAATTTGCCAGAATACTGACATTGGAAATGGGTAAAACTTATCAGTCTGCGAAGGAAGAAATCAAAAAATGTGCCTGGGTATGCCGTTATTATGCTGAAAACGCACAACTGTTTTTAGCAGATCAAATTATCAAAACAAACAGCATAAAGTCATTTGTCCGTTATCAGCCATTAGGTCCAATCCTGGCCATCACGCCTTGGAATTTCCCTTTCTGGCAGGTCTTTCGATTTGCAGCTCCGGCGTTAATGGCCGGTAATACGGCACTTTTAAAACATGCGTCCAATGTGCCGCAGTCCGCACTGACCATCGAGAAAATATTCAGGCGCGCCGGATTTGTTGATGGGATATTTCAAACCTTGTTAATCAGTGCAAATAAAGTCGAAAAAGTTTTGACCGATAACCGTGTAAAAGCAGTGACGTTAACCGGCTCTGAAAAAGTTGGCGTTACTGTGGCAAGTATTGCCGGTTCACAAATAAAAAAAACAGTGATGGAACTGGGCGGCAGCGATCCTTTTATTGTAATGCCTTCAGCTGATCTGGATGATGCTGTTCAAAAGGCAGTGCTGGGGCGTATTCAGAATAATGGACAATCCTGTATTGCCGCCAAGCGTTTTATTATTCATACAGCTGTTTATGAAAATTTTCGTGAAGCACTGAAAGAGAAATTCGAAGCCCTTAAAGTGGGCGACCCCATGGATGAAAAAACAGATATTGGCCCGCTAGCCATGGCAAATACACGTGACTTTCTGGAGCACCAGGTTAATGACTCCCTAAAAAAAGGCGCCAAACGGGTAGTGGGTGCTGAGCCAATTGCTGGTTTAGGCTATTTTTACCAGCCTGGTATTCTGGAAAATATACCCTGGGACGCTCCTGCTGCGCAGGATGAATTATTCGGTCCGGTTGCAAGTCTCTTTAAAGTGCAAAATTTTGAAGAAGCGATTGCATTGGCTAACAATACGCGCTTTGGACTGGGATCAGCGATTTTTACCCAAGATAAAAATGAAATGGAACGGGCCATTGATTCTATTGAAGCCGGCTGTGTTTTTGTCAATAGTATTGTGGCTTCGGACCCGCGTCTGCCATTTGGCGGAATCAAGTCCTCCGGGTACGGACGGGAGCTATCCGCTGACGGGATTCGTGAGTTTGTCAATATCAAAACTGTTTCCATTGTCGAAAATGTAAACCAGCAATAATTCGTCGAGTAACAGCATGAACACGAAGTATAAAACTTCGTGTTCATCGCAATAGAGAGATTTCCAAATAGCGAACTTTATGCCTGTTTAATGCATACCTGAAAATATCCCGATAAGTTTGTTTTAATCATGAACGTAAGGCGTAATCTTTTGCGCTACGTAGTTTGGCAACTCAGATTTGTCTATAGCAAATACAAAAAACTTGTTCGGGTTGGCTATGCCTGTTGGATGCTTAGCATCTGTTATCGTAGCAAGGAAATCGTTATCGTTTGCCAGGAACAGTGTATGCTTTGTTATATTATCGATGGTGATGTCTGGGCCAAATGCGACTGATTCAATTTTAGCCGGTATATCATCTGCACTGATACCGTTTGTAGTGAGATCTGACACAACATCAAGGAACGAAGTCTTGTTAACTAATGGGGTAGTCGCTCCGATGCTTGCTATGTTTTTGACATCGGTTGCACCTTTAAGATCAATCTTAAAAAGTTGTTTGACTTTAGCAGTGCTGTTGTCACCCAAACCTTTGCCATCACGCTCAAGCACCAGGAACTCAGTGTTATTGATAGCAACAATTTCACTGACGCCAGAACCGGTTGTCAACAAATAAGCGTACACATGGGTCACTCCAGTGGCGATATTAATAGTGACTATACGAAGATATTTTTTGGTATCCTGAAGTAATTCAGTTTGCATTATACCAACCAATGTCTTGCCATCTGGCGTTATTGCCAGCCCTTCCATACCTTTGTTTGCAACGCGGCCGCTGGTATTGCCCGATATTTCCGTATCGCCTAACGCACTTGGTTTAGCGACAGCAAAGTAGCTAGGCAACGTGAATGTTTTTATGCGACGACCGGTTTCGCGGTTAAATTGGTAAACATAAGGGCCGTATTCGTCAGTTGTAAATACACTTTTGCCATCGTTTGATACGCGTACACCTTCTGGATCTAAACGACCATTGAAGGGGTTGGTTGAGATTTTGGTGGCATCAAAATTATCTGAGCGCCCGGTAAAATAATTGTATCCAGGCTTATTTAATGCTGGCTTGCCTGTCGTCGCGTATTTAAGTGGATTTGGGCTTGACAGCAGCGTAGTATCAACAAGAAAGGGAGTTAAAATGTAGGGCATTGAGCCTACTACATTCTGATCGTAGTCGGGATTAACAGCGAGTGCCAGATTAAATGTCTGAAAACGGGAGATAAACGATGTCGTATCATCAACCAATGGGTTATAGGCGGTAGCGTTCGGTCCGCGATCAGGAATAGCAATAAATCGATTGCCCCCGGCATAAGCCAAACCGGAACCTACGCCACCCAAGAGGTTTCCTGCCACGCTGTTTTCAAGTGGCGTGGCTGTCTTTGTTGACAGATCCTGATAATGGGCATCGACTTCGCCAATTACGATCAGGTTTATTTCTGCTTGAGCAGCCGGAGCTGCAAAAAATGGTAATAATAGCAATGGAGCCAGATATTTTTTTTTCATAGGGAACCTCAAAATTTTAATTTTAATTTTTACCGCCCCTTGATTGTTACCGATCAATATTACAAGAAGATTACTCAGACAATACAGAAAAAGAACAAATTCATAACGCGCCAACATTCATTACAACCAGCGAATCAATCATTGGCACCAAATTAATTTAACGATACGATAATCCATAAAACTGATACCCTATACCTATAATTGGTATTCCGCACTCCATGTCCAATTGATTTTAAATGCTTATTTTTTTATGGCATGGAATGTTGGTTATAATTTAAATATCAATCCAGTAAAATTGTGTTGGTTCAGCGTGACTTGGACTTGGCTCTCTTATAAACTTAAGAGAAGTCGGAGTAATTATGCCAAAGAAAAACAAGTCATGGTCGTTAG
>SBAV01000321.1 GCA_005239965.1 Methylobacter tundripaludum | reverse complement strand
GATTTATATATTGTCCCTGAAAATCAAGATAATTTGTATGAGAAAAAAATTAGGTTTTTAAGCGCATTGGATATGAATTTAGGCGAACAAAAAATTGATGTGGTTATCGCCAAAGACCAACAGAGACCCATAGAAAAAGCAGCGATTGCCCAAGGAATAGAATTGAATTTAGACGATTTAAAACTAGCAAAAATTCTAAAGGAATGTGATAAACATCTGCAAAGAATCAACGAAGCTTATGACGACATGTCAGCATTCATGTTACTTAACGCGGCCAAATATGAAAATTTATCCAAAGATGAGGTACAAGCGCTAGACCAGTATTTGTTTAGGTTTACAAAACTTCAGGATGCTATGGGTGAAAAGCTCTTTAGGGTGTTGCTGGGTAAATTTGAAGAGAATACTGACAGACTGTCATTTTTGGATGTGATCAAAAAACTGGAAAAATATATTGCAATCGATATTGCAAATGAATGGCATGACTTGCGAAAAATACGCAATCAATTAGCGCATGAATATGAGGATGACGCTATTGAAATGGCCAATAGCATTAATTTGATTTATGCCAAAAAAGCGGTTATTGAAGATATTTATTTAGCAATAAAAGCGAAGTGTGAAATGATTCTCCCCCCTAAGCAAGCAGAGTAATATTATGTAATATTATGTTTCGTGTTACGACTACAAGGAATTAGGCGCTAAGTTTAGGGCAATTAAAAAGCCTTGGCCTTAAAGTCTTGCGGGGTATCAAGGCTAAAGGTTTCATCTTGTATGCGGGCGACATAAAAACCGGCATCCAACACCCGTTTTTTAAGGGCTTCGGATATATCGACGGCGGCGATGATGCCGTAAATTTTTTTATCCTTATGTTCCGGAAAAAATAGCCTGAAGTTGTCCATGATTTCTTTTAGCTGGCTAATGCCCTCTTCCCGCAAATGGCTTTTTACTTCGACGACATAGGCTTCATTGATGGTGCTGTTGGCGTAGGCCAGGACATCTATTTCCGCATCCAGGCCATTTTTACTGACCCTTACGCTTGGGCTGATAACCTCCATGTGAAACTGGTCCCTTAATATTTTGGTCATGGAGGGCAATGCCAAGCCTTCAGTAAAACTACCGAACTTTTGCCCCAACCCACCGATTTGTTTGCCAAGTTCTTTAAACTTACGGTCAGTTTCCTTCTGCGATTGGGCTAACTCGCGTAAAATTGCCCATATTTCTTCAGCTTCTGCAGTCATAATCGCTTTGCCATAATTTTTTTAGAAGCACCTTGTTAACCAGAATGTCATGTGCAAACCGGCTCGGCTTCTTTATCCATATAAATATCAACAGGATCGTTGAGCTGAATGCTTGCAACCGGCAAGTCTTGTCCTGAACGCCATTGTTTGATTGCATCCTGCTTACTCGCCCCGGTAATGATAAAAATCAGCTGCTGCGTAGCGCTTAACGCTTTGGCGCTCATGGAAACACGCTCTGGCGGTGGCTTGGGCGAATTGTAAACAGCGTGTGTCCATTCATCTGCGTTGTGTTGATGGCCTGGGAACAGGCTGGCGGTATGGCCGTCTTCACCCATGCCTAATAACACCATATCAAACGGCAGGGCATCGGCGATGATTTTTTGGTAAAAATCCGCCGCCAGTTTCGGGCCAAATTCGGCAGGGATGGTAAACACCTGATTCTCAGGGATGGCGACATGCGCCAAAAATGCCCGTGCTGCCATGACGCTGTTTCTATCTTTATGTTCTTCTGACAAGCAGCGCTCATCACCGTAGTAAATAAACCACTTACCCCAGTTCGCCTGAGCTTTGGCAAGTAAACGATACACTTTTTCCGGCGTACTGCCACCGGCCAGCACCAGTTTAAAAATGCCGCGCTCAGCAATGGCCTGTTCTGCTGCTGCCAATACGCGTTGGCAAACCGCTACAGCAACATCATCACTGCTTTCCAATATGTGCCATCGATAGTTGTCTTGCATTTATTTACACTCCGGAGTTAAGGAACTGCGCCAGGATTGCGCGTGTTTATCAAACAAGCGGCTGTCTTCGGGGCCCCAGGAGCCGGCCGGGTATGTGGCAATGTAATCCCGCTCCACCGCCCAAACTTGCAAGATAGGGTCAACAATCCGCCAGGCGTATTCAACCTCGTCAAAGCGCAAAAACAGCGAGCGGTCGCCTTTCAAGACATCCAATAGCAAGTCTTCATACGCATCAATCGCCTTTTCATCCTGATTGCGGAAACTGGCATCCAGGCTGCTGGTGCGGGTGTTCATTTCCAGGCCAGGCTCTTTTACCGTCATTTCGATGCGGATGCACTCTTCCGGTTGAATGCCCAACAGCACCCAGTTGGGATTCATGCACTGGACATTGGTGTCGCGAAAGAACTGTAACGGCGGATGGCGAAAGCAGATGGAAATAGTCGATTGCGATTTTGCCATGCGTTTGCCGGTGCGCAGATAAAACGGTACGCCGCGCCAACGCCAGTTGTCGATGTACAGCTTCATCGACGCATAGGTTTCGGTGACACTGTTGGCGGGCACGTTGTCTTCCTGCAAATAGCTGTTTACCTTCTCGTCATTGATAACACCTTTGGCATATTGGCCACGGAAAGCCTGTGCATGCACGGCTTCTTTAGGGATGGGGCGTATCGATTTCAACACCTTTACTTTCTCATCACGCAACGCTTCTGCTTCCATAGACACGGGTGGTTCCATTGTCACCAGCGTCAACATTTGCAGCAGATGGCTTTGCAGCATATCCCGCAACGCGCCAGCACTGTTGTAATAGTCGGCGCGGCTTTCAATACCCAGTGCTTCCGAATGGGTAATCTGGATGTGGTCGATATAATTGCGGTTCCATAACGGCTCCAGCATGACGTTGGCAAACCGGAACACCAGCACGTTTTGCACCATGCCTTTACCGAGATAGTGATCGATGCGGTAAATCTGTTCCTCGGTCAAATAATGGCTGATACGTCTTTGCAAAGCTTGGGCGCTATCAAGATCGTAGCCGAACGGCTTTTCAATAATGACCCGCCGCCAGCCGCTTTCTTCATCAAACAGGTGGTTGTTGCTAAGATTTTCCATCACCGGGCCAAAGTCGGCTGGACTGATGGACAGATAAAACGCGATGTTTTTGGGGAACTGGTTTTTTTGGTTCAGAGTGGCTGCCAGTTCGCTATAACATTCGGCCTGGTCAATATCGCCGCGATGGTAATACATCCTGGCGCTAAAACGTTGGAATACTTTCTCGTCAAAGTCATCCTTGACTTTAGCCTGGATCATATCCTTAAGTTCTGCCAGCCATTTTTGCTGATCCCAGGGCCTACGGCCTATGGCAATAATACGGGTGCTTTCCGGCAGTTGGCTGGCCACATCAAGATGATACAAGGCAGGCATCAGCTTGATGCGGGAGAGATTGCCGGTGGAACCGAAAATAACGTAGGTACAGGAATCTGCGTTCATGGCCTATACCGTGTAGGTAGTTGACGCAGTCTTGCCGCCGTGTCCCGTCCAATCGGTGTGGAAAAACTGGCCTCTGGGCTGGTCGATGCGTTCGTAGGTGTGTGCGCCAAAATAGTCGCGCTGCGCCTGCAATAAGTTGGCGGGCAAACGTTCAGTCCGGTAACCATCGTAATAAGCCAGGGCGGAAGACAGTGCCGGCGTTGGAATGCCTTGCTCTATGCCTAAAATAACCGACTTGCGCCAGCCTGCATCGGATTGGGTCATGGCATTGATAAAGTAATCGGCCAACAGCAGGTTTTCCAATTGCGGGTTAGTTTCGTAGGCGTGCTTGATGTCATTCAAAAACTGGCTGCGGATAATGCAACCACCGCGCCACATCAGGGCAATTTCGCCGTAGTTAAGCGCCATGTTGTATTCTTTGGAGGCTTCGCGCATTAGCCAGAAACCTTGCGCATACGAGATGATCTTGGCGGCATAGAGCGCATCGCCAATTGCTGCAATCATGGCCTGCTTATCGCCGGTAAAAGGTTTGGCTGAATGTTTTGGCAATGCTTGCGCCGCTTTAACGCGCTCATCTTTTTGGGCTGACAGGCAACGGGCAAACACCGATTCACCAATTAATGTTAATGGAATGCCCAAATCCAGGGCATTAATGCCTGTCCATTTGCCTGTGCCTTTTTGGCCGGCAGTATCGAGGATTTTTTCCAGCAGCGGTTGGCCGTCGGTGTCTTTATAGGCCAAAATGCCGGCGGTGATTTCAATCAGGTAGGAGCTTAATTTGCCTTGGTTCCATTCGGTAAAGATGGCATGCATTTCATCGGCGCTTAACCCTAAGCCTTCTGACATCAATTGATAGGCTTCACAAATCAGTTGCATGTCGCCATATTCAATGCCGTTATGCACCATTTTGACATAGTGGCCAGCACCGTTGTCGCCGACCCATTCGCAGCAAGGCTCACCATTGACTTTGGCGCTGATGGCCTGAAAAATCGGCTTAACCGCTGGCCATGCCGATTTATTGCCGCCGGGCATGATGGAAGGCCCGTGCCGTGCGCCTTCTTCACCACCGGAAACGCCGGTGCCGATATAGTTGATGTTCTTGTCTTTGAGTTGCGCGGTACGGCGGTTGGTATCGGCAAACAGCGAGTTGCCGCCATCGACAATAATATCGCCAGCAGACAGCAACGGCACCAGCTTATCGATGTATTGATCGACCACTTCACCGGCTTTAACCATCAACATGACGATGCGGGGCGATTCCAGTTGCTCGACCAGTTCTTCAAGGGAGTTTGCGCCAACAACCTGGGTATTTTTAGCGGGGCCTTCGAGAAATTCATGGGTGGTGCTGGTGGTGCGGTTGTAAACGGCAACCTTAAAGCCGTTGTCGTTCATGTTCAGGACCAAATTTTGCCCCATTACCGCAAGGCCGATTAAACCGATGTTTGCTTTCATGTCTTTAATCCGCTGCTGTCAAAAAGATAGACGGCATTTTAACATGCTGGAACAGGGCTGCATGGAAATTGGGGGGATTTTTTGCGTGTACATCAACTTCAGCGCCCTAAAAAGCCTGTCACTTAAATCAGCTACCCAAAAAATATGACCTAGATCGTGTGACTTGTCATTCTGGCAATATTGGCAGTACTTTAACAGCCAACTGGAGGTAGTTTGATGAATTAACCTACGGGCTATTTGAATTAATTGAGGAGGGGTTGCTGTGGACCAACAATTTGAAAGTGATGTGATGCACGATTTGATGGCGGATTCCCCGACCGTATCCGCGGACGAGGCATTTGAAGAAGAATCGTATGGCGATGGCTTTGAAGGCGACGGCATGGAAGGGGATGTCATGATGGATGGCATGGATCAGTATGACGAAGATGCCGCTACCGACTATAGCGATGAAGCGTATTTCGATGAAGATGGCTTTGATGAAGGTTTCGAAGAAGATTTTGGTGACGAATTTGCTGAAGACGAGGATGTTATGGACGCAATGGAAGAAGCGGTCGCCAATGCCATGGATGCCGAAGACAGCGATGAATTTCTCCGACGTTTGATTGGTGGCATCCGTGGCGTTGCCGGTGCCGTGAGGCGGGGTGCGGGTACAGTCAGGCGCGCGGCAGGAAGGGCGCAAAACATTGCTGGCCAGGTAGGTAGGGTTGCCCGAAGTGTACAAGGCTTGGCAGGCGCAGTAACAGGCTCCGGAGGCCAACGCCGCCCCAGAGGCGGCAGACCTCGTCCAGGAACTGGTAGAGCCGGTGCTGCAGGAGCTGCTTTGCCCGGCTTATTGCAACAGCTGTTGCCGATGCTCCAGCAACATGCTGCACAAGGTGCAGACGAGATGGATGTGTTTGAGGATTTGGCTGACTGGTTCGAGCGAGAAGATGCCGACGAAGCGTTGCCCATTGTGGCAGGTGTGGCTGCACGCGCCGCTTTAAGGCCGTTGCTCCGACGTGGTACAGCTGTAGCCGGACGCGCCGTAAGCCGCCAATTGGTCCGTGGCGCAACGCAAGCCGCCAGAAATCTTGTCAACCGGCAAGGCCCACAAGCCGTGCGGGCATTACGTCCGATTGCCCGTAGTGTCGGTCGGGCTGCTGTCCGCAGTGGCATGAGGCCGTCCGCCTTACCTGGCGCTATCCGCCAAACTGCCGCACGGGTGGCAGCCCAACCAGCCTTGGCCAGAAGGTTGTCTCGGCCAACAACGCAGCCTGCCAGAGCGGGCACTCCGCGTAGTCGGCTGAACATAAGTGGAGGCGGTACCCCCCGTCGTTTCGTGGTAAACGGGCCGGTGGAAATCATAATTCGGCGCTGAAACAGAAGGCGCATTCATTCAATTATTATCCATGAGGATACAATCATGAGCAGTTTTGAAACCGATGTGATGGAAGATCTGTATTACGACGAAGCCGAAGGGCCAGCTCGCCAGAGCTTTGATGAATACGATGAATTTGGTGAAGAAGGCGATGAGTTCTTGCGCAATATCATTGGCGGTATTGGCCGTGCTGTAGGTGG
>SBAV01000247.1 GCA_005239965.1 Methylobacter tundripaludum | reverse complement strand
GTACAGCTCCTTGTCATTGAAGGATTTAAGCCTCACTGCCCTGTTAAGCGACCTGATGGCATTATTGCGGGACCATAAGCTGCTTTTGCCAGCCGATCTCGCCTTGCTGATCAAAGCTTATATTACCCTGGACGGGCTTGGCAGATACCTTAATCCAGAGTTTAATGCCCTGGTTTTTGCCGCTCCGACTATTCAGGAAATCATGCTGGAACGCTACCGGCCCGAGGCCATTGCCAAACGGGGTTGGCGTAATCTGATCAGTGTCGCCGATTTACTGGCAAGTTTCCCAAAAGATTTACGTAAACTATTGCGGGCATCCAGAAAAGGGGCTGTTCAGATTGAAGTCACCGTCAGGCATCTGGATCGCTATGTTAATACGATGGATAATGCCATCAGCCGGTTAACCATGGGCATGGTGACAGCGGCGCTCATTATTGGCTCTTCCATCATTATGACCGTAAAAGGGGGGCCGGAACTGTTCGGTCTGCCTGCGTTCGGATTCCTGGGGTACACATTTGCCACTTTGGGGGGTATCTGGTTGTTGCTTTCTATTTGGAAAAGCGGTAACAACCAATAAGGTGATTTTCGATAAACAATATACCTGCATCCTGTTTTAATTTATCCACAAAAAACACAAACAATGGGCAATAACATAATATTTCTACGTGTATTTTTTCGTGTTTTTCGTGCCTTCCGTGGACAAATAAAGTTTCATTGGGGATATTCTTTCGTGGAAATCACCTAATTACGCAAATGGGCACTACAAAAAAATGACTCGTGAAACAATTGCCACCTTACGGGCAGCCATTAATCAGGCTTATTTAGCCGATGAAAATGAAATTGCGGGTGAATTATTGGCCGGTCTTGGCACTTATGATCCACTGATAGTCAGTGACTCTGCCAAAACGCTGGTTAATGCGGTCAGGGCAAAACAAGACCGACAATCCCCCATCGAGGCATTCCTGCGCGAATATCAGCTCAACTCAAAAGAAGGCATCGTGTTGATGGGCATTGCCGAAGCCTTGCTGCGCATTCCTGACAGCCCTACCCAAGACCTGTTTTTACAGGAAAAACTGACCAAAGCCGACTGGCAAAACCATTCGCAGCACAGCCATTCTTATCTGGTCAATTTATCCAGCCAAGCCTTGCTACTAACCCAAAAGTTTGAAGAGCATGAATTACTGTCGGAAAGACACTGGTTTCCAGTCTTTGAGCAATTGTTATCGCGCCTGGGTGCGCCATTAATACGGTCTGCCTTAAAGCAGGCCATGCAGTATCTGGCCGGGCAGTTTGTGTTCGCGGACTCGATTCAAAACGCAGTTAAACGAAGTGACCAAGAAACGGCTTACCGCTATTCAGTTGATATGCTGGGAGAAGCGGCTTTAACAGCGGATGACGCCGAACGTTATTTCCATTCCTATTCTTCCGCCATTGAAACATTGGCTGGACATGCCCCCTCTTCCGAACTTTATGCCAACCCTGGAATTTCTGTAAAATTATCGGCACTGTGTCCACGTTATGAGCCTTTGCAGCATGTCCGGGCGGTTAAGGAATTAACGGATAAATTGCTGTCTCTGACGAACAAGGCGCGTTCAGCCAATATTTCCCTTACCGTCGATGCGGAAGAATCGGAACGCCTGGACATGTCCCTGGCTATTTTTGCCGCCGTTTTTACGCATCCTGATTTAAGCGGTTGGCCAGGATTAGGCTTGGCAGTGCAGGCCTACCAAAAAAGGGCGCTGCCGACACTTCGCTGGCTGGCCGCATTGGCGGAAAACCGGCACGGTAAAATTCCTTTGCGCCTGGTCAAAGGCGCCTACTGGGACAGTGAAATAAAACGAGCACAAGAAAATGGGCTGAGCAATTATCCGGTGTTTACGCATAAATCGGCGACCGACCTTTCTTACCTGGCCTGTACGCAGTTTATTTTGTCCCGTCCTGATGTTTTTTATCCGCAGTTCGCCAGCCATAACGCCCATACCCTGTCTGCTGTCTATCACCGCGGCAAACAGCATCCGGGTTATGAATTCCAGCGGCTGCACGGCATGGGAGAAGCGCTTTATAGTGAAATCATTGAAAACCAGCACTGGCAAATTCCCAGCCGAATCTATGCACCGGTTGGGCAATATCATGAATTATTGCCTTATCTGGTCAGGCGTTTACTGGAAAATGGTGCCAATACTTCCTTTATCAATCAAATCAGTAATCCCGATATAAGCGTTGAAGAATTAATTCATGATCCTGTAAGACTGGTGAAAACTTCGGTGCAGAACCCCCTGATTGTCTTACCCGGCTCACTGTACGGTGATCAACGGCTGAATTCCCTGGGATTAAACCTGGCTGACCTTGAACTATTACAGCAATTGCAACAAGACCTGAATAACTCGGCCGATAAACACTGGCAGGCTTCGCCGTTAATAAACGGTAGCCGTTATTCCGGTGACCAGCGCTTTATCATCAACCCATACGATAACCGATTGATAGTCGGCAACGTTATTTATGCTGATCAAAAGGCTATCGAACAGGCATTGGATGGCGCTGCACAGGCTTTTAATGAATGGCGGCTTTGTCCTGTAACAACCCGTGCAGATTACTTACATAAGGCCGCCGATCTACTTGAGCAACATCGTTTGGAATTGGTTTCCTTATGTATTCGGGAAGGGGGCCGCACGATTAAAGATGCCTTGGCGGAAGTCCGGGAAGCTGTGGATTTTTGCCGTTATTACGCCCAATCTGCGCTTGAACGGTTCAGTGTTCCCGCAAAACTGCCTGGCCCCGTCGGAGAGGAAAACCTGCTCTATCACTATGGCCGTGGGGTTTTTGTCTGTATTAGCCCGTGGAATTTCCCGATTGCAATCTTTATCGGCCAGATAACGGCCGCACTTGCCGCAGGTAACACCGTTATCGCTAAACCTGCCAGCCAGACGGTATTAACAGCCATGCGCTGTGTGGAACTATTGCATCTAGCGGGCATACCCGAATCGGCCTTGCAATTTCTACCGGCGAGCGGCAACCTGATCGGACAACACTTATTGACCGACCCAAGAGTTGCAGGCGTTGCTTTCACAGGCTCTACGGAAACCGCACAGTTCATCAACCGGCAACTGGCGCAGCACCATCAGGCTATCGTGCCATTGATTGCCGAAACCGGCGGCCAGAATGTCATGATCGCCGACAGCTCGGCCTTATTGGAACAATTGGTTCGGGATGCCATTCATTCGGCGTTTAACAGTGCGGGTCAACGCTGTTCGGCATTGCGTGTGCTGTTTGTGCAGCACGAAATCGCCGATAAGACCATAGCCATGCTGATCGGTGCCATGCAGGAATTATCTCTTGGCGATCCCGGTCTTTATCAAACGGACATTGGCCCTGTCATTGACCGGGCGGCTTTGGTTCCATTAAACGTGCATCTGGACAAAATGCGCCAGCAGGCGAAACTGCTCTATCAACTACCCTTAAATGATAATTTGCGACATGGCAGTTTTTTCCCGCCGACCCTGATAGAAATAGACTCATTGTCACAACTCACGCAGGAAGTCTTTGGCCCGGTGCTGCACCTGATCCGTTATGATGCATCTAAATTGAATCAGGTTATTGAGGCGGTCAATGCAACCGGTTATGGCTTGACGTTGGGCATACACAGCCGCATTGATGCCAATATAAAAGCTATCCAGCAAGGCGTAAAAGCCGGCAATATTTATGTCAACCGGAACATGATCGGCGCTGTTGTCGGGGTACAGCCTTTCGGTGGCATGGGACTTTCCGGCACCGGCCCCAAAGCGGGCGGACCGAATTACTTACAGCGTTTTGCCGTTGAACAAACCGTCACCACAAATACGGCGGCTGTAGGCGGGAATACGAGTTTACTGGTCAAAGATTTACGCTAAGAAACATGCGAAATAAGTTGAATAACGTTAAACACCGTTTCCCTTTGTGCTGAACGCTCTGGCTGGAAAGTCATTTTAGGCGACCATACCCTGGCCGTTAAGAATGGCCACAGTGCGTGACTGGGTGTCGCTACGGGATAATGTAGCCACATCAGGGCATTATGCAGCCATTTGGCAGGACAACGCCCCCGTTGCGATAGGTGACAATGCCCCTGCTGAGCTAAAACCTAAGCGTAAGTTGGTTGAAACGCCTGTTCAGGATTGGTAACTGGCGCATTGTTGATACTGTCCCAATAGGGCGACAATTTACGCAAAGTGGCCACGATGCCGGGCATCACTTTCAACACTTCATCGACTTCCGACATGGTGTTATAGCGCGAAAATGAAAAGCGGATCGTGCCATGTGCTGCCGTGTACGGAATGTCCATTGCTCGCATCACATGCGACGGTTCCAATGACCCAGATGTACACGCCGAGCCACTGGAAGCAGCAATGCCCGCTTTATTGAGCAGCATTAAAATCGATTCGCCCTCAATGTACTCAAACGCAATATCCGTGGTATTAGGTAAGCGATTGTATAAATCCCCCGTTACAAAACAATGCGGAATCTGCTCGGTAATGCCGCGCTCCAGGCGATCACGCATGGCTTTGACTTTGGTATTTTCATATTCGATGAACTCCAGCGCCAGCTCACAGGCTTTGCCAAGGCCAACAATAGACGCGCTGTTTTCAGTCCCGGCGCGTCGCCCACGTTCTTGATGACCACCGCGTAATAATGGCCGATAGCGCGTGCCACGGCGCAGGTACAAAACACCAATGCCTTTGGGTGCATGTAACTTATGTCCCGACAATGACAACATATCGATTTTGGTATCTTGCAGCATCATCGGAATTTTACCCACTGCCTGCACGGCATCGGTATGAAACATAACCCCGGCTGCATTCGCCATTTCCGCCATTTCGGCAACCGGAAAAATCGTACCGGTTTCATTGTTTGCCCACATCACCGAGACAATCGCCACTTCATCAGACAGCAATTTTTTATAAGACTCCAGGTTCAAACGTCCGGCTTTATCAACCGGCAGTCGGTGAATAGTGTAGCCTTCTTTTTCAAGATACTCACACAGACTTAAAATAGCCGGATGCTCGACGGTCGTGGTTATGATTTCCTTTTTATTCGGCTGGGCCTTGATGGCAGAAAGAATGGCGGTGGAATTGGATTCAGTACCGCATGAGGTGAAAATAATTTCCGAATCATGCTCACAGCCGATCAGGTTTTGCACCTGTTGCCGCGCCTGTTTAATGCCACGCGCCACGCCATCGGCAAATTTATGGATGGAGGACGGGTTGCCGTATTGTTCCAGAAAATACGGAATCATGGCATCCACCACGGCACGATCAACTTTGGTGGTCGCGTTGTTATCCAGATAAATATCAGTCATGACACAGCCTCAATATTAACCAGTTTTGCCATTTCCGTTGCCGGTACGACCTTAATGAATTCGCCCATCACTTCCATCAGCCGCTGTTGAATTCCCGCAATGGTCATTGCGGCCATCTGGCAACCGTTACAAGCACCGGTCATGTTGACATACGCCGTGTTACCAATGACTTCCACCAATTCGACATCGCCGCCATCCGCCATCAGTGACGGCCTTAGCGACTCCAACACCTGCTCGATTTTTTTGATGCGTTGCAAATTGGTCAATGGCGCTTTTACAGCGGCGATTTTTACCGGCGTTTCAACAGGAGCGGCATTCGGGTCAAATTTCTCGCCTTTTTCGGCCAGCACTTTTTCCAGAATGGCTTCAATGTCTTCGTGACACGCCGCGCAGCCACCGCCGGCTTTGGTGAAATTAGTGACATCCTGCACCGTACGCAATTTGTTGGCCCACACCATTTCTTCGATCATGACAGCATCAATTGCAAAACACTTGCAGATCAACGCCCCTTCTTCATGGTCGTCTTTCCATTCTTCGCCACGATAATTGGCAATCGCGGCTTGCAGTGCTTCACGACCCATCACGGAACAGTGCATTTTTTCTGGGGGTAAGCCTTCAAGTTGATCGGCGATATCCTGGTTGGTGACTTTTAACGCTTCATCCAATGTCATGCCTTTGATAATTTCGGTCAATACCGAAGACGAGGCAATGGCCGAGCCGCAACCAAACGTTTGGAATCCCGCTTCCAGTATGACTTCCGTTGCATCATCCACTTTTAAGGTCAGGCGCAAGGCATCACCGCAACTGATGGAACCCACTTCGCCTGTCGCATTCGCATCAACGACCGCACCGGCATTTTTGGGATTAAAAAAATGCTCTTTTACTTTGTCTGAATAGTCCCACATGGTTTTATCCTCGGATTAAGTTTGTTGACGCGTTAAGAACAGGTTTTAGTCCCGGTACCTTCGGCACTGGTATTAAACGACGTACCGCAAGCGCAACTTTTAGCCGCATTAGGGTTGGTAAACTTGAACCCTGAACCGTCGATGCTGTCGAGAAAATCGACCGACATGCCATCCAGCATCGGCAAACTGCCCGGATCGATAAATACCTTAACGTCACCGCAATCAATGACAGTGTCTTCCGGCATGTGAGTGCCTTCGAGTTTCAAACCGTATTGATAACCTGAACAACCGCCATCGGTGACTTCTATACGCAGGCCGGCATTAGGTGTTTCCGAACTGGCGATAAATCGCCCGACAGCGGTAATCGCTTTTTCTGTTAATGTAATCATGTGAATCTCCTGAATTATTGGCATCGTTCTTGTTAATACATAGTGCAACCTGTATGCCAGCTTTATTTAATTTAATAACTTGTTGTTTCATAAAAATTAAATATACCCATGTTAAACTTTGTTGCAGACAGTAATCGCACACAGGCACAGATTTTGTAGGGTTTGCTACAAAACAATCGACATTTTTAAGGGGGTAACAAATGAGAGTAGAAGATTTAGATGTTGGTGATGTGGTCTATGCCGCTAAGGCTATTTTGGACGATGGGTCGATACCACAGGGTACCGAAGGACAAGTGCTGGCTGCTGCGGGTGCTCGCGGGGTTATTGCCATGATCGGTTATGTGGAAGAGGAGCCAGAACGCAGGGTGTTCCTGGTACGTTTTGAAAATGAAGACATGAATCTGGGTAACCCGATTGGCTGTTGGGTCGATGATTTGGCTGCTGAATTATAGCCAGGGCAAACGCATTTGACTTTTTTAGTTATTGAATAATCAATCAGCTATGTATATATGTTGCTTTTTTGACTTCGTTTTTACCCTTGTAACCAATTGATTATCAATATTAAAAATTTATATGCGGTGGCCCTGGAATTATAGCCTCCTCTCCCCATTGCCATTAAGTTAAGAACAAGGCTCCTTCTCCAAAGGGAGAAGGCAGGGATGAGGGGAATTTAACTTGTTGATTTTATCCTCCTCACCCTAGCCCTCTCCAGCAGGAGAGGGGACTTTTTTCGTTAATTTAATGGCAGTGACAGGGAAAGGGAAGCGGAACGCGTTTTATTAGTACACTTAATCTATACCACAGCCACCTATAGATTAAGCCATGCACGAAACAGCAATTAAAATTTCAGTTATTCATTCCGTCCAAAATAACAGTGGCTTACCACGATTTGGTGCCATCCTGTTTCACCCACATACTGGGTTCAGAGGGATCAACGGGCGCTGCTGTTAAGGTGTACGTCGAGACCGTGGCCGCAGAAATGGTTAAATCATAGGTCTTGGTTCCACCCGAAACAGGCACAACCGCTGAAAACACTGTTGGAGTCCCAGTATTGGCTCCTCCCGCTGCTGCCCCCAGATAACTGTTGCCATTCTGCATTTTCCATGTCTCCATGGCATTCGCAAACGATACCAAAGCCGCTTGCGCCTCTGCCCGTTTACTTCGCTTGATATGGTCGGAATAATTCGGATAGGCAATGGCGCTAATAATGCCCACAATAGACAGAGCTATCAGTAATTCAATTAACGTAAAACCGTGTAATTTAGTCTTCATAATCCTGCAAATTAATACACATGACTTTGGTGTTAAAAAATCAGCCGCGACAAAGACCGGCTAGGGATGATCTGGATCAGTTACATTAACCCTTCCTGATGGCGCTATTGTCAAGATACGTTGTTCAGTGCCACCTGCAATAGTAAATCTAAATTGGATATCAGCATTTGAGTTAAGCCGCCCATCGGATCGGTAAGTGGGGGTCTCATCAGAACCGCCGTTTGAAATAGCAGCTACTCTAACATTAGTGGCAGCCGTGTAGTTTTGCAGGATATTAGCGGGTACACCCGAAACTTCCATAAACGTATACCAACTACTTCCACCACCCGAAGGAATACTGACCCCTGCAATTTTAACCTGTTTGATCGATTCACTACGCGCCAGCTGCAACGCGACGACCATATCATTTACCGACGCCGTTAACCGGTTACTGGCAATTGTAGACTTAAATACCGGCAGGCCAAATGCTAGGGTAACCCCCATAATACCGATGACACCCAATAGTTCGATGAGCGTAAAGCCTTGGCTGTGGCGTATTTTAGACAAGTTCATAAGCAAAATTTAACCTGATTAGCAAGATGCTTCAGTTAGAGAGAAAAAATTCCCTCTCCCTCGGGGAGAGGGTTAGGGTGAGGGGTTCAATAAGGCTTTTACTATTTAAATCCCCTCATCCCAACCTTCTCCCTGAGGGAGAAGGAGCCGATCGGCAT
>SBAV01000055.1 GCA_005239965.1 Methylobacter tundripaludum | reverse complement strand
GTTCGGTAGCCCTTTTCATATGATAAATATTTTATAACCGATTATATTCTTTCATATTTTTAAGGGTTACCCTACTTTTCTTATCCCGAACTCAGGTTATTTAAGACCGAATCATTGCCCGTTACGCACCAAGCGAAGATAAGCACTATCGTCCCTGTCGCTTGGGACATCCAAACCATTACTGAAGTTGACAACCCACGAAAAATCGCCAAAAGTGGTAAACGGAAACGACCAAAACCAATCATCAGTTTCAGGGGAGGATGACCAAAACCAGCTTCCCGGCGTTTGAGGGAACGCCGTTTGCACAATAGTTGGGGAGGCGTAATCACCATCACACTGACTATGCCACTTATCCAGCTTATTTGGCTGTCCACCGCTGCACTGCGCCAGGGATTTAAGCTCATCATGGCTAGGTACGCGCCAATCTTTGTAACTTGCGTATTCAAATTGTTCGGGAGCTTCCATCGCCTTTTCCCAGGAATATCGGGTTGCTTCACCTTGGCAGGTCGAACCATCCCATTTCTGCCCTAAGCTACAGCGCATCCACATCAATCCTGTTTTAGTATCTTTAACTAAACCGTCCTTTATTTTATAACGGCCTTCTGTCTTCCAATCATCTGCGGAGGCTACAGATGCTGTTAACAACAAAGACACCGTTAAAAAAATCGTTTTCCACATATTGGTTTTCATGACTCACAATCCAGCATTAAATTTCAGAAAGAAATACGGCTATAAGTTTAGCCGATTTATGGAAACAGCGATTCCCATAACGCATCAACCTTTTTAATCACATCCGGCGACATAGCAATAGGCCGCCCCCACTCCCGCGTTGTTTCCCCAGGCCATTTATTGGTGGCATCAAAGCCCACTTTAGAACCCAATCCTGACACAGGCGAAGCAAAATCCAAATAATCAATCGGGGTATTTTCCAATATGGTCAAATCTCTGGCCGGATCCATGCGCGTGGTAATCGCCCAGATCACATCTTCCCAGTTGCGTACATTGACATCATCATCAACGACAATAATAAACTTGGTGTACATAAACTGGCGCAAATAAGACCAGGTCCCCAACATAATCCGTTTGGCATGGCCCGCATACTGCTTTTTCATACTGATAACCGCCATGCGGTAGGAACAACCCTCCGGCGGCAGGTAAAAATCGATAATTTCCGGAAACTGTTTTTGCAAAATGGGCACAAAAACTTCATTAAGAGCCACGCCCAATATGGCTGGTTCATCGGGTGGACGGCCAGTGTATGTGCTGTGATAAATAGGCGCGTAACGCTGTGTGATGCGCTCTATGGTAAACACCGGAAAATAATCGACTTCATTGTAATAGCCGGTATGATCGCCAAACGGGCCTTCCGGAGCGGTCTCATCGGGGTAGATAAAGCCCTCGAAGACAATTTCGGCACTGGCAGGAACCTGTAAATCGCTTAACAGACAATTGGCCACTTCGGTTTTACTGCCACGCAATAAACCGGCAAATGCGTATTCTGAAAGCGTATCAGGAACAGGTGTAACAGCCCCCAGAATGGTGGCAGGGTCAGCGCCCAAAGCGACAGCAACCGGAAAAGGTTCGCCAGGATGCGCCTGTTGCCATTCCTTAAAATCCAATGCACCACCCCGATGCGCCAGCCAACGCATAATGACCTTGTTTTTGCCAATCACCTGCATACGGTAAATGCCGAGATTTTGCCGTTCCTTGTTCGGGCCTTTGGTAATCACCAGTGGCCAGGTAATGAGGGGCGCGGCATCTTCCGGCCAACAGGTTTGGATGGGAAATACCCCCAAATCGATTTCATCACCTTGCCTAATAACGTCCTGGCACGGTGGCGAGTTGACCACCTTGGGCTGCATATTCAGCACCTGCTTGAATACGGGAAATTTTTCCCAGGCATCTTTCATGCCTTTAGGTGGTTGCGGCTCTTTTAAATACGCCAGCAGTTCACCAATACCGCGCAATTCAGTCACCGATTCGGCGCCCATGCCCATGGCGACACGGCGCGGCGTTCCAAACAAATTGCCCAACACCGGAATATTGTAGCCGGTTGGATTTTCAAACAGTAAGGCAGGACCAGCCATTTTGAGGGTGCGGTCGCAAATTTCCGTCATTTCCAAATAGGGATCAACCGGAATGGTAATGCGTTTTAACTCGCCCTGTTTTTCCAGTTGTTGGATAAAATCACGCAGGTCTTTGTATTTCATGCGGCGATGCCGTTGTGGCGGAGCAGGGCATCAATAGTGGGTTTGCGGCCACGAAAATTGACAAACAATTCCATGGCATCTTGGCTGCCGCCTTTTTCCAGGATATTGCTCAAGAAGGCATTACCGGCTTCCTCATTGAAGATGCCTTTTTCCTCAAACAGAGAGAAAGCATCGCTGGATAATACTTCCGCCCATTTGTAGCTGTAATAGCCAGCAGCGTAACCGCCAGAAAAGATGTGCGCAAAGCCGTGAGCAAAACGGTTGAATGCAGGCGGCTTAACTACAGCAACCTGATCTCGAACCTGTTCCAGAATCTCGTAGATACGTCCACCTTTTGCAGGGTCATAATCTTGATGAATTTTAAAATCAAACAGTGCAAATTCCAGTTGCCTGACCATAATCATGCCAGCCTGAAAGTTTTTGGCTGTCAGCATTTTAGCGAACAAATCTTCCGGCAATGGTTCGCCGGTTTGGTAATGGCCGGAAATTAACGCCAGGGCCTCCTGTTCCCAACACCAGTTTTCCATAAACTGGCTGGGCAGTTCCACTGCATCCCATTCCACGCCGTGTATGCCGGATGCGCCCAAATAATCGATTTGCGTCAGCATGTGGTGCAGACCATGGCCAAACTCATGGAACAGGGTGATAACTTCATCGTGGGTCAACAGCGCCGGGTCGTTGCCGGTAGGCGGGGTGAAATTGCAGGTGAGATAAGCTACGGGTGTTTGTATGCCATCGGCCGATTTTTTGCGGTTGACGCAATCATCCATCCAGGCACCGCCACGTTTTTTGGGTCGTGCGTACAAGTCTGTGTAAAACTGGCCGCGCAACTGCCCGTTTTTGTCATGAATCTGGAAAAACTGCGCATCGGGATGCCAGCTGTCAAAGTCCTTAATCTCGGTTATTTGCAAGCCATACAGCTTATTGACAATGGCAAACAAACCCGGCAACACGCGGGTAATTGGGAAGTAGGCTTTCACCTGTTCTTCAGAAAACTGGTAAAGATGCTCACGCATTTTTTCCGAGTAATAGCCTATATCCCACGGTTGCAAGTCGTCCATGCCGTAGTGTTGCAATGCAAAAGCGCGTAATTCGTCCAAGTCTCTTTCGGCCTGATGTTTGGACTTATTGGCCAAATCTTCCAGAAAAGTGATGACTTCAGTAGGCGTTTTGGCCATTTTGGTTGCCAATGACAGTTCGGCGTAATTATTAAAGCCTAGCAGTTGCGCTTTTTGATAACGCAATGCCAGTGTTTTTTCCATAATTTCCGAGTTGTCCCATTGCCCGGCATGGGGGGGCCTGGTCGGAAGCGCGGGTAGAGTAGGCGGTGTACAGCTCCTGACGTAATTCGCGGTTATCCGCATACGTCATGACCGCGTAATAGGAAGGAAATTGCAGGGTAAGCAGCCAGCCGGTTTTTTCAGCATGTATTGCCGCTTGTTGCGCCTGTGCCAGGGCAGATTCGGGTAATCCTGCCAGTTGTTGCTCAGCAGTAATTAATTTAGTCCAGGCATTGGTTGCATCCATCAGATTTTCATCATAAGTGCTGGACAGTTTTGACAGTTCCTGGTTGATTTCCTGGTAACGCTGTTTTTTGTCATCATCAAGATCGACGCCCGATAACTTGAAATCCCTTAAGGCATTGCTGATGATTTTTTGCTGGGCGATATTCAGCGTTTTAAATTGTTCACTTTCCGCAAGCGTGCGGTAAGCATTAAATAATGCAGCGTTTTGGCCCACTTCAGTAGCATATTGGCTGAGTTTGGGCAGACAGGCATTGTAGGCGGCGCGCGATTCATCGCTGTTGATCACGGCATTCATGTGGCTGACCGGGGACCAGGCTTTGTTGAGCTTATCATCCGCGTTGTCAATGGGTTCAACTAGGTTTTCCCAGGTGTACGTGCTTGTTGCTTGCAGATGCTGCTCGATAGCGGCACGGGCATCAGCCAGCAGTTGATCGATGGCAGGTTCAATATGTTCGGGCTTTATCTTGGAAAATAAGGGTAAAGTTGAGTTTTCTAGTAACGGGTTATTCATAATATTAAATGGGTGGCGACAGTGAGTTACGGAGGCTAAACGGGACAGCGCTTATTTGTTGGTAGAATGCAGGAAAAGCGCCGTTTTGGATAGATGGTCGTGCCAGCTGCGCTTGTTTTTATCAATGATTATCCAAAAAAAACCCAGTCCGAACACGGCCCAAGATAACAGTGCCGCGCCAAAACGCAAGGCCGCCTGCCGCCAGCCGACGGGTTTTTGGTCAAGGGTCAGTAGCTTTAGGTTCCAGGCGCGTGAGCCCAAGGTTTGGCCGCCATGTGTCCAAAACCAGCCATAAAATACAAAGCTAATAATGGACAAATAAATGGAATAGAAAGTCTGGCCTGAAGTGAATGCTTCACCGTTATTAAAAGGCAATAACAAAGCGGTGGCTAGAAACAAAACGGCGAGCAAGAGCAAAAAATCGTAAACAATAGCCGCGAAGCGGCGCCAAAAACCCGGTGTTGATGTAATATCAACACCGGAAGTTTTCGGTGTTTTTGGTTTTGATAGAGACAATTAAACTTTAAACAAAGATAATTTTTGCCCCAGATACATCGCCATTGCCACCAGAGCACCCAGCATGACCAGGGAAAAGAAAAAAGGTGGTCTATGGAACAGCAGTACGAAAAAATCTGTTACAAAAAGGCTGGTTAGAAGGGGTTGGTTTATTAAGCCATCGAGAATCTTTTTGAACATAATGTTTCCTGTCAAGTGCAATGCACAGTCTGTGTGCTGATATTTAAAATAGGGTTACCTGACTTTATTTTGTTAGTGCTGCGTGTCAGGATCGCTGATAAATCAGATTTTAATTCTACTATATTGGAAACAAATATTAAAGAAACCTGCCTTTTGGGCTAGAATGTTGAGCAGTGGTATTATAAGCGCATGTAGAAAAAAACAACTAAGGGATAACGTTATTCTAAATTTCTTCAAAAAATTTATTAAGTTGGCGCAGCATGAGGCTGAGCCGGTTACAGTGCCGGATACCGTTCAAGTCAAAGTTTATACACGGTCAGAGCACAGTATTTCCAGGTCACAGATCAGTGAAAATGCCTTAAAAGTGCTGTATCGCCTGCAAAAAGAAGGTTACGATGCCTATCTTGTCGGCGGTTGTGTGCGCGATTTGTTACTGGGCCGGGAACCTAAAGATTTCGATGTGGCGACTGATGCTGATCCGACGCAAATCAAACGCATATTCCGGAACTGCCGCATTATTGGCCGGCGATTCCGGCTGGCGCACGTACATTTCGGCCGGGAAGTGATTGAGGTGGCAACTTTTCGCGGTGATGGCGACCGGCAATCCACTGAATTGCAGGTGCTTGATGATGAAGGACGTTTGTTGCGTGACAATGTCTATGGCACTATCGAAGAAGATGTCTGGCGTAGGGATTTTACTGTCAATGCGCTTTATTACCGGCTCAAAGATTTCGCGGTTATTGATTATGTCGGTGGTATGGCTGATCTTAACGCAGGAACGCTAAAACTGATTGGCGATCCTGAAACACGTTTCCGTGAAGATCCCGTGCGCATGTTAAGGGCCGTGCGTTTTGCCGTTAAGTTAGGTTTTAACCTGGATTCTGAATGCCAAAAAGGCATACACAGCGTCGTCGACCAGTTAAGTAGCATACCCAGTGCCCGTCTTTATGATGAGGTGTTGAAGCTGTTTTTGTCGGGCTATGCTTTGCAAACTTTTGAAATGCTTAATCATTATGGACTGTTTCGGG
>SBAV01000457.1 GCA_005239965.1 Methylobacter tundripaludum | reverse complement strand
TTCAACCATCTTGCATTCCAGCGCCTTATGTACTTCACCCAAATCCACGAAAACACTGCCGTTGCCTCTGGCGTTAATTTTTTCGCGGCTGATGTAATAAAGCCCCAGAACCACGTCCTGAGACGGGTTAATAACCGGCTCGCCATTGGCAGGAGACAAGATATTATTGGTCGCCATCATCAAGGTTCTGGCTTCCAACTGTGCCTCGATGGACAAAGGAATATGTACCGCCATCTGGTCGCCGTCAAAATCAGCGTTAAAAGCGCTACACACCAATGGATGCAACTGTATCGCCTTACCTTCGATCAAAATAGGCTCAAACGCCTGTATCCCCAATCTGTGCAAGGTAGGCGCACGGTTCAATAAAATCGGGTGTTCACGAATGACTTCTTCAAGGATATCCCAAACCTCGGCGCCTTCCCTTTCCACCATTTTTTTGGCGGCTTTAATGGTGGTGGCAAGACCTCGAAATTGCAGCTTGCTAAAGATAAAAGGCTTAAATAACTCCAAGGCCATTTTCTTGGGTAGGCCACATTGGTGCAACCTTAAAGTTGGCCCGACAACGATCACCGAGCGCCCTGAGTAATCAACGCGCTTGCCCAACAGATTTTGCCGGAAACGGCCTTGCTTGCCCTTGATCATATCGGCCAAGGATTTTAACGGCCGTCTGTTGGTGCCGGTAATGGCGCGGCCACGACGACCGTTATCCAGCAAGGCGTCAACAGATTCCTGTAGCATGCGCTTTTCATTGCGGACAATGATGTCCGGCGCACTCAAATCCAATAAACGGTTTAGGCGGTTGTTACGGTTGATAACCCGGCGATACAAATCATTCAAATCCGAGGTTGCAAAACGGCCACCATCCAGGGGCACCAAAGGGCGTAATTCAGGTGGCAATACCGGCAACACCTTTAGTATCATCCATTCTGGACGATTTTTTGAGCTGAGCAAAGCTTCAAGCACTTTCAGGCGCTTGGCATATTTCTTTATTTTGGTTTCTGAATTAGTCGAATCGATTTCTTCGCGCAGCACACCCACCTGTTCTTTCAGGTCGATGGCTTGCAACAGGTCATAAATCGCTTCCGCGCCCATTTTGGCAACAAAATCATCGCCGTATTGTTCAACGGCATCCAGGTATTCGTCGTCGGTTAGCAACTGGCCTTTGTCCAAAGGGGTCATGCCGGGATCCAAAACCACAAAGGACTCAAAATACAACACGCGCTCGATTTCGCGCAGTGTCATATCCAGCAGCAAGGCAATCCTTGACGGCAGGGACTTTAAAAACCAGATATGCGCGACAGGGCTGGCCAAATCGATATGACCCATCCGTTCGCGGCGAACCTTGGACAAGGTAACTTCAACGCCACACTTTTCGCAGATAACGCCCCGATGTTTCAGACGCTTGTATTTTCCGCATAAACACTCATAATCACTGACCGGGCCGAAAATCTTGGCACAAAACAAACCATCGCGTTCCGGCCTAAAAGTACGGTAGTTGATGGTTTCCGGTTTTTTCACTTCACCATACGACCAGGAACGGATCATATCCGGTGACACCAAACCAATCGCAATCCCGTCAAAATCATCAGCACGACCTTGACGCTTCAAAAAATTCATTAAATCTTTCAATGGCTTATCCTCTTTAAATAGTTTCTGGCAGTTCCCAGAACTGGCTTAATCAACACTCGAACAACGGGAACGGCTTATTCCCGTTCCAATTCAATATTGACAGCCAATGAGCGGATTTCTTTAATCAAAACATTAAACGATTCCGGCATACCGGCTTCCATTTTATGATCACCATCAACAATATTCTTGTACATGCGCGTTCTGCCAGTGACATCATCCGATTTCACCGTCAGCATTTCTTGCAAAGTATAGGCCGCGCCATAAGCTTCCAGCGCCCACACTTCCATCTCACCAAAACGTTGGCCACCAAATTGGGCTTTACCGCCCAACGGCTGTTGGGTAACAAGACTATAAGGCCCCGTTGAACGCGCGTGCATTTTGTCATCAACCAAGTGGTTCAATTTCAGCATGTACATGCAACCAACAGTCACTTCCCGCTCAAACGGTTCGCCTGTTAAGCCATCATAAAGGGTAATTTGCCCATGTTCAGGCAAATCGGCCAACTTGAGCATGGCGCGGATATCATCTTCGCTGGCACCATCGAACACCGGTGTTGCCATTGGCACACCACCAACCAGGTTGGCCGCCATTTCCAAAATTTCCTGGTCGGTAAATGAATCCAAATCTTCCTTACGACCACTGCAATTGTAAATTTTCTCCAGATAATCCCTGATTGCAGTGACCTTGGCTTTTTCCTGATCATATTGGGCTTCCAACATCTTGCCAATTTTGATACCCAAGCCTTTGGCGGCCCAGCCCAAATGAGTTTCCAAAACCTGACCTACGTTCATACGTGAAGGCACACCAAGTGGATTCAAAACGATGTCAACGGGGTTACCATCGGCTGTGTACGGCATGTCTTCAACTGGCCTGATCATGGAGATAACCCCTTTATTGCCGTGTCGCCCAGCCATTTTATCGCCCGGTTGTATGCGCCGCTTAACGGCCAGATACACCTTGACCATTTTCAGCACACCAGGCGGCAAGTCATCGCCCATCGTAATCTTTTTGCGCTTGATCTCAAACTTTTCGTCAAAATTCTTGCGTTGCTGTTCAATTTGCACAGAAACAGCTTCCAGTTGAAGATTAATATCTTCCTCTTCCATTTTGATTTTCAGCCAGTCTGAATGCTTCAATCCATTCAGATAAGCTTCGGTAATTTGAGTGCCTGTCTTCAAGTGGGAAGGCCCTGATATTGCCGTTTTACCAATCAGTAACTTGGCTACACGGGCAAAAATATCGCCTTCAAGAATCTTGAGCTGGTCATCCAAATCCTTGCGATAGCGCTTGATTTCCTGATGCTCAATGTCCAGCGCACGTTTGTCTTTCTTCACACCATCACGGGTAAAGACCTGGACGTCAATAACCGTACCTTCAATACTGCTAGGTACGCGCAAGGAAGTATCCTTTACATCCGCCGCTTTTTCACCAAAAATCGCCCGCAATAACTTTTCTTCCGGCGTTAATTGTGTCTCACCTTTGGGAGTGACTTTTCCAACGAGAATATCACCGCCTTTTACTTCAGCGCCCACATAAACGATGCCTGATTCATCCAATTTGGACAAGGCTTCTTCGCTGACGTTAGGAATGTCGGCGGTAATTTCTTCCGGACTGTGTTTAGTATCTCGCGCTACGCAAGTCTTTTCCTCAATATGGATTGTAGTAAAACGATCTTCTTTAACCACACGCTCCGACACGAGGATCGAGTCTTCAAAGTTGTAACCGTTCCACGGCATAAAGGCGACCAACATGTTCTGCCCTAGCGCCAACTCGCCCATATCGGTGGAAGGCCCATCCGCCATGATGTCACCGGCATTGACGATATCGCCTGGACGTACCAAAGGTTTTTGGTTAATGCAGGTGTTTTGGTTAGATCGGGTGTATTTGATCAGGTTATAAATGTCTACGCCTGGTGTACCCGTTTCGGTTTCGGTATCGTTTACACGCACCACGATTCTCGCGGCATCAACCACTTCAACGCGTCCGCCACGCTCGGCAACCACCGTCACGCCTGAATCTTTAGCCACCGTCCTTTCCATACCGGTTCCAACCAATGGCTTCTCGGCCTTTAGGGTAGGCACAGCCTGGCGCTGCATGTTTGATCCCATCAATGCGCGGTTAGCATCGTCATGTTCCAGGAATGGGATAATGGACGCCGCAACCGAAACGATCTGCTTGGATGACACGTCCATATATTGCACAGTGTCAGACATTGCCAACGTAAATTCATCCTTATGACGGCATGACACCAAGCCCTCAACCAGCTTGCCACTCTCATCAACCGCCACACTGGCCTGCGCAATAACAAACTCGCCTTCTTCAATCGCGGAAAGATAATCAACCTGATCGGTCACTTTGCCATCAATAACTCTACGGTACGGTGTTTCCAGAAAGCCGTAATTGTTGGTACGCGCATAAACAGAAAGCGAATTTATCAATCCGATATTCGGTCCTTCAGGCGTTTCAATCGGACAGACACGGCCATAGTGTGTCGCGTGTACGTCGCGCACCTCAAAACCGGCACGTTCTCTCGCCAAACCGCCAGGCCCTAATGCCGATACGCGGCGTTTGTGGGTAACTTGCGACAAGGGATTGTTCTGGTCCATAAACTGGGACAACTGGCTGGAACCAAAAAACTCCTTGACCGCAGCCGATACCGGTTTTGCGTTAATAATTTCCTGGGGCATCAAGCCTTCAGAATCAGCCAGCGTCAGTCTTTCTTTTACCGCACGCTCAACCCTGACCAGCCCAACGCGGAATTGGTTTTCTATCATTTCACCAACGGAACGCACACGCCGGTTGCCCAAATGATCGATGTCATCGACATTGCCGTTACCATTACGGATATTAATCAATTCTTTCAGGACATCGATAATGTCTTCTTTGGTTAACGTACCAGTCCCCGTTGTTTCCTGACGGCCTAAACGGCGATTAAATTTCATCCGTCCCACCGCAGACAAGTCATAACGCTCGTCGGTGAAAAACAGGTTCTGGAATAAATTTTCAGCAGATTCTTTGGTAGGCGGCTCACCCGGACGCATCATGCGATAGATTTCAACCAACGCTTCCAGAGAATTGGTCGTCACATCAGGGCGCATGGCATTGGAAATGTACGGCCCGTTATCCAAGTCATTAACAAACAAGGTATTAATTTCGGTAACACCAGCGTCGATACACCGTTCAATAATGGCAACTGTCACTTCATCGTTAACATTGGCAATTAATTCACCCGTACTTTTGTCGATCAGGTTATGGCCCAAAATTTTACCCGCTAGGTAGTCTTTTGGCACCTCTACCGTCGTCAAGCCCGACTTGTTCATATCGCGGATATGCTTGGCGGTAATTCTTCGGCCTTCTTCCACCAAAACCCGATCATTGTGCTTAATGTCGAATGCGGCAATTTCACCACGCATTCTTTCAGGAATAAGATGAAAGAGGCATTTATTGGCAGACAACTCAAATTTGTTGGTTTCGAAGAAAATCCTGATCATTTCTTCGTTATCGTAGCCTAGCGCCCGCAGCAAAATCGTTGCCGGTATTTTTCTGCGGCGATCTATACGGACATAAACACAGTCTTTATGGTCAAATTCAAAATCCAACCATGACCCACGGTAGGGGATAACACGGGCATTAAACAGCAGTTTTCCTGATGAATGGGTTTTACCTTTATCGTGGTCGAAAAACACGCCGGGAGAACGGTGCAACTGGGAAACAATGACCCGCTCCGTACCATTAATGACAAATGTGCCGTTGTCTGTCATTAAGGGTAACTCACCCATGTAAACTTCCTGTTCCCGTATATCTTTTACGACCTTGGCAGTCGCAGGGGCATCCTTGTCATAAATGACCAATCGAACCAATACTCTCAAGGGAGCAGCGTAAGTCGCGCCTCTTTGCTGGCATTCTCTGACGTCAAAAACAGGATCACCCAAACGGTATTTTACATACTCAAGTACTGCGTAACCTGAATGGCTGTCTATGGGGAAAACGCTGGAAAATGCAGCATGCAAGCCGCTATCCAAGCGCTTTTCGGGCTTAATACCTGACTGCAAGAAGTCAGCGTATGAATTAATTTGAGTCGCTAGAAGATAGGGAACTTCAAGTACTTCGGTACCTTTCCCAAAGTTATTACGAATACGCTTTTTTTCGGTAAAAGAGTAGGACATATCGCTTCCAAACCTTTTGGTCATGAATTATTTTGACTGTCTATCCGCTGCAAACAGTAAAAGGCCGGCGACGAAAACGCCACCAGCCACAGTTGAATCTAAGGCTTAGCCTTATTTTGGCGTCAAAATTTATTTAATTTCGACAGTAGCGCCCGCCTCTGTAAGTTGTTTCTTGAACTCTTCAGCTTCAGCTTTAGTAACGCCTTCTTTCAAGGTTGTTGGCACGCCTTCAACAGCGTCTTTAGCTTCTTTCAAGCCCAAGCCGGTTATAGTGCGTACAGCCTTAATAACTGAAACTTTGTTTTCGCCGAAAGATGTCATGACAACATCGAACTCGGTTTGTTCTTCAACCACCGCTGCTGCAACAGGTGCAGCAGCCACTGTTGCTACGGCAGCAGACACACCAAATTTTTCTTCCATTGCGGAAATCAAATCAACGATTTGCATAACGGTCATGTTCGCGACTGCGTCCAAGATTTCTTCTTGTGCTAGTGCCATTGTATTCTTTCCTCTAAATAATATTTTCTAAACTGATTAAACAAAAAACTAAGCCGCTTCTTGCATCTGATCTCTGAGAGCTGCCAAGGTGCGCACCAGTTTCTCAACAGGCGCTTTCATCACTGACATCAACATAGCAATGCCTTGATCACGCGTTGGCAAGCTGGCCAACCGCGCAAGTTCAGTCGCGCCATACGCCTGGCCGCCGATAGCAACAACCTTGGTA
>SBAV01000534.1 GCA_005239965.1 Methylobacter tundripaludum | reverse complement strand
GACACAGGAGGAGGCAAGCATCGATTGATTATGCGTTTAAAAATCAATTGGTTTTTTCAACATGATAGGGCGATGTTGATTTAACAAAGTAGAATTAAAAAACCTCATAATGACTCCCTATTGGTGTTATTAGTTATAAACAAAAACCCCAGTGCATTGATGCTGTTAAATACGGATAAGCGGCATTCTTGATCGAGACTCATGCCTCAATGCACCAAGGGTTTTGCAACGCACATGCTACGCGAGCAAGACACAGAGCCGTTACGGAATAAACGCCAAAATTAACAGGAAAAATACAGAAAATAGTGCGTGAATTTTTCCTCATGATTTGCCGGCCTTATTTCAGGAAAAACCCCTATAGCTAAATTAAGTCTGCTTTGGCATCATTAAAAGTAATTTTTTGCTTAAGACATTTCATGACTGACAAAATCAATGTGTTATTGGTCGACGACCATGCTGTCGTTAGGGCGGGATACAAAACCTACTTGGGTTTATCGAACAAAATTGGACAAATTTTTGAAGCCGATCGCGGTGAGACGGCTATTCAACTGTATCAGGAACATTATCCTGATATTGTGGTGATGGATTTATCCATGCCAGGCATTGGTGGCTTTGAAAGCATCAGGCGACTGATACATCGGCATCCAAAATGTAATATACTGGTATTCAGTATCCATAATGAGATGGCTTATGTGACACGCGCCATTAAAGCGGGGGCGAAAGGCTACGTGAATAAAAATAACAGCCCAGAAACCTTAATTACTGCTGTTTGCACGATTGCCCAAGGAGGTACTTTTATTGATCCTGAACTGGTTCAAGGGCTAGCTATAATCCTAACCAATTCGCAAGATGAATCTGACAAGGTCAAACAATTGTCGCCCAGAGAATTTGACGTTTTCTGCTTGTTGGCCAACGGCTACAGTACCCGGAAAGCCGCCGAGAAACTTTGCCTAAGTTACAAAACCGTGTGTAACCACACCACAGCCATAAAAGAAAAAATGGGGGTAGAAACCTTGGCGGAACTCACGTTGATTGCCGGCCGCCAAGGTATTATTGATATGCAGCAATAGCATAAGGAGGGGGAGCTGTTATTTCTCCAGCTTTTGTTGCAAACCGGTAAGGCCATGCTTAATGAATGTATTCATCGCTTCCACCGCAGCAGCATCATTTTGGTTTTCTGGGGGTGAATTGCTGGTGTCACCGCGATAAAAACGCCCTTTAATCGTTACCTCACTTTTGGTATTGTCAGCTTCCACAGGCAGCACCTGTAAATTGATGGTATAAGAACTGACCGGAAACGCTTGGGGATTTTCTTTTTTCAGGCGAAAATTGTATTCATGGTCTTTGTCGCTATAAAAATCCAGTTCATCCTGCAATTCACCGCCATTTTGCAACACAATGGTACGGATACCTCCGGATTCGTGCTTGCCGTCGCCTTGGCTGCTTTTGACATCAGGATGCCAATTGACAATAGCGCCGAAATCCTTAACAACATCCCACACCTTGTCAACTGATACGTTGATAACGATACTCTCTTTTGCTTTTTGTGGTGTTGGGCCATGCGCGAATACGCTTAATGGCAGCAATGCCATACTGACCAAAAGTACCGAAAACAATTTCTGCATAACTCAACCCTGTAATAATAAATGTGCAATTATTACAGGAACCAGCCTAAAATCATTGGGCGGCTTTCCTAAAATCATTGGGAAATTTTCATTTTGATCATGTACATATCAACATGAGGTTATTTTGCATAGATGCTTTGCCAATCGGCAGGAATATTTCTTTTTTAGCGTAGCTCTATCCCCATAAAAACTCAATTTGGGTATGATAGCTTGTAAACCAAGTAGTCGCCAAAACCTGGGAAGCCGGCATTAGAGGCGACTTAAATCGCCTGATTCCTAACCAAGGTGATTTGAAATGGAATCTGGGCTTCTTTCATACCATCAACCACGACGACATCATTTTCAATCGCGGCGTGATAGTGTTTCCGAAGGTTATTTTAACAATATCGGCCAAACACGCCGTTACGGCATAGAATCGGGCGCAATAGCCCATTTTCCGCAATTGTTCAGCGCAATTGACGACTGGCATTTTTCAACCAATTACACTTATCTAAACGCCAGATTTCAGGATGGCTTCGATATTCAGCATCCGACCGAAGTCGATTGCCAACGATGCACCTATTCGAGCCACAGTGAGCAAAGGTGACAGAATCCCCGGCATTCCTGAGCATATCTTCAAAGCCTCCATAGGAGTTGATCTGTGGCAAAAATTTTCGCTAGGTATTAACGGCACTTACAGCGGCAATCGTGCTTTTCGGGGAGATGAAGCCAATCTAACAGTAAAATTAGGCGGTTACTGGCTGTTTAATGCAACGGCGGAATATAGATTCAACAAGCATTTTGCGCTATTTGGCAAACTGGACAATATATTTGATACTCATTACAACAGTTTTGGCGTTTATGGCCAAGCTCAAGAAGTATTGGGGTCCGCTTACGATGATGGTCGTTTTCTATCTCCTGGCGCACAAGAGCGGGATGGATAGGCGTAAGGCTGAATATCTAAGCGTGTTAGCCGCCCTTTAGTTAAGTTGTCGTGGTAAGTCCTGCCAAACCATGAATGACTTAACGCCCCAAGTGCAAAATCTACAGGCAATAAAAAGCCCGCATAAAGCGGGCACCTTGAGATTTATTGTTCTTATTATTCATTTATGAACAACAATGGTTCATAACTTACTCAAGCAATTTTTTTTATCTAATTATTATTATCATAAATAGCCTTACGGCTAACTTCTCCCCCTCTTTAAACCGGTAACTCAACCGGTCCAGCTCCTAAAAGCTGGGCTATTCTAGCTCCAAAAAAACTTTCGTGTCTATTGAATGATAATTAATTCTGTTAAAAAAATTGCATTATTAAAAAAAGTTAAATATTACCAATGGCTTGTCTTTTGTATAAATTTTATTTTTTCTAAAAAATCCGGCAAAAACTGCGGTTAGTTATCTTTTCTCATTGAAAGTTCACCAATAAATAAAATTTATTTTATGGCACTTTTTAAGTCCGCACTGCAAAAAATATTGTTATGCGCCCTGAACGTGGTGATTCGCTATCTCCCCAACTAATCAATGATTTTTCGGCACATAAGCAATCCTCAATGCCTTAGCTACGGCTAGCCGTTGTTGAATGGATAGGTTTTGAGCGCTTCGTTAATAATAAACCGGCAATCGCGCTGCCAATTTATCCCATTGAATAACAATATCCGGCAATATCTTAATCCGGGTTTCGCCGCGTAATTCATAAACATCAGGCTTGCCGTATTCACCATTAACCAGACAATAAACCGTTACCACCCTGTCTATCGGGTGAACTAGCCAATATTCGCGCACGCCATGACCTTCATAAAGAGAGCGCTTTTTAGTTTGGTCGTGACTGGCAGTAGAGGGCGACAATACTTCGACCACCCAATCCGGTACACCGCGTATGCCTAAGCGATCCAGTTTGCTGCTGTCGCAAACCACTATAACATCTAGTTGCACGACGGTATCGATATTCTCGTCTTGTTCATCCTGTTTTGGAAGGCGGACATCCACCGGGGCGATAAAAGCTCGGCATGGGTGAGCCGCCAAAATATTTGCCGTTTGCCGATAAATTTCCCCTGCAACATCCTGATGCGCCAAATCCGGTGACGGCGACATTGCGTATGCAACACCGTCAATCAGTTCATAACGTACGTTATCCGGTCAGGTTAGATAGTCCCCGTAGCAATGGTATTGAGTGTCTCTTAAAGCTAAATCCATGCGAAACTCCTCGGCTATTTTTATATTAACCGCTTATAAAAATCGTAACACAAAATTGGCAAAGGGCGTAAGTTAGGCCAAGTCGAATGGGTTATGCCTCATCACTCAGCGTTAACACAACTTCCTCAGCAGTTTTCTGATGTATTTTAAAGCCCCGCATTTCCAAAACGCCTTTGGTGTTGAGTGAAATAATCAAATAAAGCGCATCCTCATAAGCGGCAAGATCCAAATCAGCCGTTGATGGAATCGCTGGCGATTTGGGGTGTGAGTGGTAGATGGCAAACAGTTCTTCGCCTTGTTCGCGCATGGCTTTCATGGCCGCGATGTGTTGTTCGGCATCCAGAAAAAACTGTTGCTGCGGGTGCGCTGCGACATTTTTGATCGGATAGCAACGGGTAGGCTGGCTGTTCTTACCGCCTATCAGTCCGCAGATTTCATCATCAGGTGAAATTTGCGCCAGATGCAGCAGTTCATTCGTCAGTTTGCGGGGAATTTGAATTTCGGAGGCTAGCATGGTTTGGTCTCAGGCTTCATGATTTAAGTGGCGTAAGATGACTGGCGCAGTTATATTTTAAGGGTTCCATTGTCCATAAGTGACACGGGGCTGCCCCGCTAAGTCGACATAGGTTTGCACATTGCCATAGTGAAAATTTTTAAAAATGTTTTGTACGGCATTTTGTTGATTATAGCCGTGTTCGATGAGTAGATGCCCACCGGGTTGCAATCGATGACGGGCTTGATCGGCCAAAGTTTGAATATCCTTAAGTCCAGCATCCGGTGCGATAAGGGCAGTTTGTGGTTCAAAACGCAAATCGCTGTCCTGTAGGTGCGGATCGCCTTCGGCAATATAAGGCGGGTTGCTGGCAATAAGATCGAATAAGCCAGAAGGGACATGGGCAAACCAGTCGCTTACATAAAATTGAATGCGCCCAACACCGTGTTGTATGGCATTATCTTGCGCTACCGTTAACGCCGCATTGCTAATGTCCGTAGCAGTTATATCAGCCAATGGCCGTTCTGCCGCCAGCGTGACCGCAATAATTCCAGAACCGGTGCCCAGATCGATAATTTTGCACGGCTGATTCACAGGGATCAGTTTTAAGGCGCATTCAATCAACAGTTCAGTGTCGGGCCTGGGAATCAACACATCCGGCGTAACCTGAAAATCACGCGACCAAAATTCCTTATGGCCGGTAATATAGGCGACAGGTAGCCCTTGTTGCCGTTTTGTTATAGCCGTCCAAAACAGCTCTGTACATTGGTCATCCAGAGCCTTGTCGGGCCAGGTGCGTAAATAGGATCGGCCTTTTTGAAGGATTGAGCATAATAACACTTCCGCATCCAAAGCCGCTGAATCAGAATTAGCTGAAAGAAGCTGTGCTGCCTGTTCCAGCGCGTCTTGGATACTGCCCATATGTTTTAGTTATCACCAAGCTGGGTGAGCAACTCGGCCTGGTGTTCACTGATGAGCGGTTGGATAACTTGCTCCAAACCGCCTTGCATGATGTCATCGAGCTTGTACAAGGTAAGGTTGATGCGATGGTCGGTCAACCGGCCTTGCGGATAGTTGTAAGTGCGGATGCGTTCGGAGCGGTCACCGCTGCCCACTTGCAGCTTGCGGGTGGCGGATTGCTCGGCGTGATGCTTTTCCTGTTCGGCAGACAGCAGGCGAGACGCCAGCAGCGACATCGCCCGTGCCCGGTTTTTGTGTTGTGAGCGCTCATCCTGGCATTCAACAATCACGCCGGTCGGGATGTGGGTGATACGGATGGCCGATTCGGTTTTATTGACGTGCTGGCCCCCCGCGCCGGACGCACGGTAGGTGTCAACCTTCAAATCAGCCGGATTGATGTCGATGGCATCGACTTCCTCAACTTCGGGCATGATGGCAACCGTGCAGGCCGAAGTGTGCACGCGCCCTTGTGATTCGGTTTCCGGTACGCGTTGCACACGGTGTGCGCCGGACTCAAATTTTAACTGCGAATACACATCGCGCCCTGAAACGCGGAGAATAACTTCTTTGTAGCCGCCATGATCGCCGAGGCTTTCGCTGATGATTTCGGTTTGCCAGCCCTTTTTCTCGGCATAACGCTGGTACATGCGTGACAGATCGCCAGAGAAAATAGCCGCTTCATCACCACCAGTTCCGGCACGTATTTCCAGAAAAATATTACGGGTGTCATTGGGATCCTTGGGCAACAATAACAATTGCAATTCATGATCCAGGGCATCGATCTGGTTTTCTGTGTCGGCGATTTCCTCTTTGGCCAGTTCACGCAGTTCAGGGTCGCTGTCATTGGCCATTTCCTTGGCTGTTGCCAAGGCTTCCATGAGGTTTTCATAACGCTTGTAGCAATCCACCAAAGGACTGATTTGCGCGTATTCCTGGCTTAAGGTGCGGAATTTGTTTTGGTTGTTTTGGACTTCGGGTTCGGAAAGCAGTGCGGCTATTTCATCATAGCGTTCACACAGGTTTTCCAGTTTGAGTTGTATTGATGGCTTCATTGGGTTGGAGGTAGTTTAAAAATATCGCGAGCTGCGCTAACCAAGTCGTAGCGTTCGTTTTCGGCAGCTTCTCTAATTTGAACGCTGGGCGTATGAATCAGCTTGTTGGTCAAGCTGTGTGCCAGCCGGTTAAGGGCGACTTCAGCAGGCACACCGTTTTGCAATAGCGCCAGGGCTTTCCTTAAGGCTTCGTCTCGGTGTAGTTCGGCCTGAAAACGGTAATCCTGAATGGTGGACTGGGCGCTCTGCGCATTTAGCCAAGCGAGGAAGTTGTTCACTTGCGTGTCGATGATGTCTTCGGCTTGCTCTGCGGCCAGTCGGCGAGAATCCATATTCTGGTTGATGATGTGTTGCAGGTCGTCAACAGTGTACAGGTAGACATCGTTGAGTTGCTCTACTTCGGCTTCAATGTCGCGCGGTACGGCCAGGTCGACCATAAACATGGGTTTGTGTTTGCGTTTTTTGAGGGCGCTTTCGACGCCGCCTTTGCCCAGGATGGGCAGTTGGCTGGCAGTTGACGAAATAACAATATCGGCTTCCGCTAAATGGGCGGGTAATTCTGATAAGTCTATGGCGTAGCCATTAAAGCGCATTGCCAGGGCGTGCGCTTTGTCATAAGTGCGATTGGCAATAATGATGCGTTTAATGCCCAGTTGGGTAAGGTGACGCGCGGCGAGCTCTATCGTCTCTCCCGCGCCTATCAGTAACGCCGTTTGTTCGCTGAGTTTGTCGAAAATTTGTTGCGCAAGTTGCACAGCGGCAAAAGCAACCGACACTGGGCTGGAGCCAATCGCGGTATCGGTGCGTACTTTTTTGGCGGCGGTGAAAGTGTGCTGGAATAATTTGCCCAGTTGCTTGCCTAAGGTGCCGGCATCATAAGCCATCTGATAGGCAGTCTTCATTTGGCCTAGAATTTGCGGCTCGCCCAGGATCATTGAATCCAGGCCACAGGCAACACGAAACATGTGTCGACACACCGAGCGGTCGGTGTGGCTATAGAGATAAGGCATCAACTGTTTAGGTTCCAGATTTTTGTTGGTTGCGACCCAGTCAATGAGAACGTCCTGGTTAGCGGTAGCGGCATTGCAGTAAAGCTCGGTGCGGTTACAGGTTGAAAGAATCGCCGCTTCGTGTATGTCCTTAACTTGAGTGAGTTGCTTTAATGAGGACATTAATGTGTCGGTAGGAAATGCCAGGCGTTCTCTGATGGCAACCGGTGCGGTGTTATAATTAATTCCTACTGCAATAAATGTCATAGTGTCGATGTCTTTTGGGGTTTGTGTAATCTTAACAGTGATTTGATGTTTTGGGTTTTATCCTGAACCGGAGTGACTAAAACGCGTGACTGAGCAGCCAGTTTCTGTTGGGATTTAGTCTGTTTGTTAGAAAATACAGCGCACCACTTTGGCTTATTTTATAAAAATATCACTACTTTATCCAACTGGGAATAAATCAGCTATCTGAATCGGCTGATTTTTCTGATAACCTATAGACATTGTAGATAGACAACAGGGTTCGTGTGTGTTGATGTTTAGATTTTTTACGGTAATAACGCTTGTATTGCTGAGTAGTTGCGCAAGTTCGCCTGAAAAGGGCGCAGACGCGACTGTTTTGTCGACTAAAACGGCTGAGAAAGGGAAGGGGCAAGCGGACACGGACAAAACATCTATCGATCCTGATGTGATGTTTATGCTGCTGACCGCTGAAATCGCCGGTCAGCGTGGGCAGTACGATGTGGCTTTGGAAGGTTATATGGAGGCTGCCAAGCGGGTAAAAGACCCCCGATTTGCCGAAAGGGCGGCCATGATTGCCATATACGCAAAAGATTCTGCCAAAACCGATGAGGCGGTGTCTTTGTGGTTACGTGATGATCCAGCTAATCTGTCAGCTCGAAAAATAGCCGCATTGTCGGCATTAAAAAACGAAGACAAACAGGCGGCTGTAGAACATTTAAGCGTGTTAATGAAAGCCGATCCCGCTGGTTTTGAGAAAACGGTGATGGAATTAATCGCCGCCATACAAAAGGAGAATAAATCGGCTTTTGCTTACGATGTGCTTGATGAATTGGCGTTACAGTCGCCAAGACGAGCCGATGTTTATTTTGTTCAGGCATTACTGGCTGCACAAATGAAAAACGAAAGACTGGCTGAAACCAAGCTGCAACAAGCTTTAAAAATTCAGCCGGAGTGGGACAAGGCAATTATTTTTCAGGCGCAGTTATCAGCGTATTCCGGTGATGTGGTTAAGGCCAAAACCTTGTTAAAAAATGCCGCCGCCAAATACCCTGAAAATGAAAAAATTAAAAAGCTGCTTGCCCAGGTGTTGATAAAGTCCGAAGACTATGAAGCCGCTGGTGAAGTGTACCGAAGCTTAATTGCGGCAAATCCCAATGACAATGACAGTCAGTTTGCCTACGGTTTGGTGAATTTACAATTGGATCGCGACGAAAAGGCTGAAGAGATTTTTGACAAACTGGTCGAAATGCCTGAATGGCGTAGTCAATCAAGCTTCTACCTGGGCAAAATAGAAGAAAAACGCGGTAACAAAGAAAAAGCTTTGGCGTGGTTTGACAAGGTGACAGATGCGCCTTTGGCATTGGAGGCTTCCTTGTCGGCTATTTCACTGCTTGCCAAAGATAAGCAATTTGATGAAGCGGCATCGCGCCTGGAAGTTTTACGGACACGCTATCCAGATCAAAAGCAACGCATGATTTTGATGCAGGCTGATTTGTACAATCAGCAAAAACGTTATCAACAAGCTTTTGATTTGTTAACTAAAGCGTTAAACGATCTTGGTGAAGATAAAGAGTTGCTGTATACCCGTGCCTTGATGGCGGAGCGTATAGGCAGGCTCGATATACTTGAGGCTGACCTGCGGAAAATATTGGCGAAAAATCCTGATAACCCAGAGGCGCTAAACGCTTTAGGATACAGCTTGCTGGATAAAACCCACCGTTACATAGAGGCTGAAAGGTATTTGAAGCATGCATTGGAGTTGCAGCCCAATGAGGCTGTGATTATGGACAGCTATGGCTGGTTGCAATTTAAATTAGGCTATCCGCAAAAAGCGCTGGATTATTTACAACGCGCCTATGATAAAAGACAGGAGCATGAGATAGCAGCGCACCTTGTTGAAGTGTTGTGGGTTTTAGGTAGAAAGGATGAGGCCAGGGCCTTATTCGATAAGGCCATAAAAATCGCGCCAGACGATGAGTATTTACTGGATGTACAGCGTAGAGTGCTAAGAGGTGGGCTGTAGTGTTGTGGCGTAGTGGGATAAGCCGTTTTTCGGGTGTTTGCTGGCTAGTATTGGCGTTGACGGCTTGTTCTACCGTGCCGGTTGTAACGGGCGGGCATTATTCAAAATTAGCGCGAAGTCATTTATACGCCTTGCAACAATGGTCGCTTGATGGCCGTTTGGCGTTGAATGCGAAGAAAGATTCCTGGTCGGCCAATATGGCTTGGCGGCATGATAGTGGTAGGGAGCAAATCAAGTTGTCTGGGCCATTAGGGCAGGGGGCTGCTGTTATTCGGCTGACCAGGGATCGGGTGGTTATTGATCGGGGCGGCAAGGACGTGCAGTCATCGACAAATCCTGAGCAATTTATCGCGCAGCAACTGGGCATGGTTGTTCCGATTCATTCGCTGCGGCATTGGGTGGTAGGGTTGCCGGAGCCTGGGGTAGCGTTTTTTGAAACCGAAGGGGGGTTCAAACAAGGGCAATGGCTGGTGGCGTACAAGGAAATGCAGCCGGTTGACAATCAACTGATGCCACGAAAAATTATCGTGACGAATGACGAGATAAGATTAAAAGTAATGATAGATCAATGGAATATAAATGACACTAAGCCAAAATAATCAGCCGGGATGGGGTGAGAAATGGCCTGCACCGGCGAAACTGAATTTAATGTTACGTATTGTCGGGCAAAGACCGGATGGTTACCATTTGCTGCAAACGGTGTTCCAATTTATTGATTTATGTGACTGGCTGATTTTTCACCGTGTCGATGATGGGCGTGTTAGCTTGAAAAGCACTTTGGAGGGTGTTGCTGAATCCGATGATTTAACTGTACGTGCAGCACAGTTGCTAAAAGCGGAGACGGGGTGTGAGCAAGGTGTATGTATCGAGGTCGAAAAAAAACTGCCTATGGGCGGTGGCCTTGGGGGCGGCAGTTCCGATGCAGCAACAACTTTGCTGGCATTGAATCTGTTATGGGGCTTGCGGCTTTCGACCGAAAGGCTCATGGTATTGGGTTTGAAGCTGGGTGCAGATGTGCCTGTTTTTGTCTATGGCCATGCGGCATGGGCAGAAGGCGTTGGTGAAAAGCTTGAGAAAATAAGTATTTCAGAACAATGGGTTGTCGTAATTAAGCCGGATTGTCATGTGGAAACCAGGGAAATATTTTTAGCGAAGGATTTGACACGCGATAGTAAATCTATCACAATAGCTGAATTCATAGCTGGCCAGCATCAGAATGATTGTCTTGATGTGGTTTGTCGGCGTTACCAATCTGTCAAAAATGCTTTGCTCGCTTTGTCCGAATTTTCAGAGCCAAGATTAACGGGGACAGGGGCATGCGTTTTTGCGCAGTTTAACTCAAAAGAAGCTGCTGTTAGTGCTTATCATGTGCTAAAAGGGTCATGGCAGGTTTATCTGGCAAAGGGGATGAACGAGTCGCCTTTGTTGTCCAAATTGGGGATTGGTAAAAATACATAATTATTGGGTCGTCGCCAAGCGGTAAGGCACGGGGTTTTGATCTCCGCATACCAAGGTTCGAATCCTTGCGACCCAGCCATTTGCCTTCATTATATTAAGTCCTTTGGGGTACTCGAATGAGTGACGCCGCGATGATGGTGTTTTCTGGAAATGCCAACTTGGCTTTGTCTAATGGAATAGTGAAGAAGCTGAACATGCGTTTGGGGATGGCCTCGGTTGGGCGCTTTAGCGATGGTGAGATTGTTGTTGAGATTCAGGAAAATGTTCGAGGTAAAGATATTTTCGTTATCCAGCCGACATGCTCGCCGACTAATGAAAATTTGATGGAATTGCTGGTGATGATCGATGCGCTTAAGCGGGCATCGGCGGCCTGCATTACTGCGGTTATCCCTTATTACGGGTATGCCAGGCAAGATAGGCGGTCGCGCTCTGCGCGTGTTCCCATTACCGCCAAGCTGGTTGCGCAAATGATTGAGCAAGCAGGTGCGCACCGTGTTTTGACGGTTGATTTGCACGCAGACCAGATTCAGGGGTTCTTTGATATACCCGTTGATAATGTGTATGCTTCGCCGCTTTTGTTGGGTGATGTATGGCGTCAGCAGTATAAAAACCTGATTGTGGTTTCGCCTGATGTGGGTGGAGTCGTTAGGGCGCGGGCTTTGGCCAAGCGTTTAGGTGATGCTGATTTGGCCATTATAGACAAACGCAGGCCCAAGGCGAATGTTGCAGAGGTTATGCATATCATTGGTGATGTTGATGGTCGCTCGTGCGTGCTGGTAGATGATTTGGTTGATACGGCAGGCACATTGTGCCACGCCGCGCATGCGTTAAAGAAACACGGTGCCATCAAAGTGGTGGCCTATTGTACGCATGCGGTATTGTCAGGTTCTGCGTTGGCAAACTTGGATGGTTCTGATCTTGATGAGCTGGTGGTTACTGATACCATACCGTTGAGTCAAGCTGCTTTGGACTGCGGGAAAATAAGGCGATTAAGTGTTGCAGAGATGTTGGCTGAAACGATAAGGCGCATGGCGGCGGGAGAGTCGGTTAGCTCGCTTTATGTGGATTGATAAGTTTTATGAGTGATGCTTTCGGGCATTGGTTGAGAGGAAAAAATGACTAACATGTTTGAATTTGTTGCCGAGAGCCGTGGGCAATCAGGTAAGGGGGCGGCGAGAAGGTTGCGTCGTAAAGGTGAGATACCTGCGGTGATCTACGGTGGTCATCTTGATCCTCAAACGATCGTGCTGAATCATAATGAAGTTATTAAGCATCTTGATCGTGAGGCGGTTTATTCTCATATCCTAGACGTTGTTGTCGATGGGAAAGCTCAAAAAGCCATTTTGAAAGGTGTTCAGCGTAACCCGGCCCGATTCCAAATTTTACATTTGGATTTTCAACGCATCAATATGGCGGAAATGGTTAAGGTGCATGTGCCTTTGCATTTCATTAACGAGCACAGCTCTGTAGGTGGCAAGAAAGGCGGCATAGCGACGCATGCTATGGTTGATGTTGAAGTTTCTTGCTTGCCCTCTTCTTTGCCGGAATACATCGAAGTTGATTTGGCTAATCTTGATATTGGTGCGTCATTGCATCTTTCTGATTTGGTATTGCCGGCGGGTGTTGAAATTGTTGCGCTTGCCCAAGGACCTGAGCATGATCTTCCAGTTGTATCAATGATGGCATCTAAAGCTAGCAAAGAAGAAGGTGCGGCTTAAATAGGGCGCGTTCTGGCAATGATTAAGCTAATAGTGGGCTTGGGTAATCCAGGTCGACAGTATGAAAAAACCCGGCACAATGCCGGGTTTTTGTTTTTGGATAGATTGGTATCGGAATTGGGCTGCGTTTGGTTGAGGGAGGCTCGGTTTCAGGGTTTGTTTGCTGAAGGTTCTCTGGTGGCAAGCAAGCTAATGCTGTTAAAGCCGGAAACATTTATGAATCGTAGCGGCTATTCTGTGGGGAAAGTTGCACGCTATTATAAATTAATGCCGGATGAAATTCTGGTTGTGCATGATGAGCTGGATTTTGATGTCGGCATGGTAAGGCTTAAAAGAGATGGTGGTCATGCAGGGCACAATGGCTTGCGGGATATTGTCGCTCATTTGGGTTCCAAGGATTTTTATCGTCTACGGCTGGGTGTGGGTCGTCCGGCTCCCGGTAAAGTTGTTGCTGACTTTGTGTTGTCGGAGCCTTCCAGAAGTGAGTGCCTGGCTATGGATAAGGCTTTCGATGCCGCTATGGGATTTATTTCTGAAATTGTTGCGGGCGATATTGCATCTGTAATGAATAAAATAAATACCCGATAATATGTTTTGACATTTTGCTCTTAATGGTGCAAAATGTCTGTCTAATCTTATCTAGGAGGGGTTCCCGAGCGGCCAAAGGGATCAGACTGTAAATCTGCCGGCTCTGCCTTCGGAGGTTCGAATCCTCCCCCCTCCACCATTCTTTAGGCGCATTTAACATGCGGGTGTAGTTCAATGGTAGAACTCCAGCCTTCCAAGCTGATCACGTGGGTTCGATTCCCATCACCCGCTCCATAACGTTTGGCTCATATAGCTCAGTAGGTAGAGCACTTCCTTGGTAAGGAAGAGGTCACCGGTTCAAATCCGGTTATGAGCTCCAGTTGTTTTGTGTGTTTGTGCGAGAATGTTTGAGGATTGATATTATTGGGTTTTTATTATAGTGGTTGAATAATGATTTCAATTGATATATTATAAACAGTTTCGTAAGGTTTGTCTGAATAGGTCAGTAGTTCAATTGGTAGAATGGCGGTCTCCAAAACCGTTGGTTGGGGGTTCGAGACCCTCCTGGCCTGCCATTCAGGCAAAACAATCAATTTATCAATCTCAAAGTCAATAACGCATGAATACTCAAGCAGAAGCGCCGACAGCAGTTTTTGATGTCGTTAAGCAAGTCTTTTCCGTCGTTCTTTTGGTTTCCGGTATCGGCGCATTTTATTATTTTTCAGATATTCAATTATTATACCGTGTTCTTGGTTTGCTAGTGATAGCGGTTGTCGCTGTGGGACTGGTGATGGCTACAGCGGTTGGCCATGATTTGATGGCTTTCATGAAGGAATCCAAACAAGAAGTCCGTAAAGTAGTTTGGCCTACGCGCGAAGAAACCGTGCGCACTACCATGATGGTTTTTGCTATGGTTTTTGTGGTGGGTCTAGTGCTCTGGCTATTGGATATGTTTTTGTTTTGGGGCGTTCGTTATTTGACTGGGCAGGGGGCTTGATAACATGGCGCTTCGTTGGTATGTCGTTCATGCTTACTCTAATTTTGAAAGCAAGGTCAAACAGGTGCTGGAGGAGCGCATAAAAAGGGAAGGCTTGGATCGCTTTTTTGGGAAAATTTTGGTGCCCACGGAAGAGGTTGTTGAAATGCGTTTGGGCCAGCAACGTAAGAGTGAGAGAAAGTTTTTTCCAGGTTATGTGCTCGTGCAAATGGAGTTGACCGACGAAACGTGGCATTTGGTTAAGGATGTGCCAAAAGTGCTTGGTTTTATCGGAGGAACATCAGATCGTCCGGCTCCTATCTCAGAAAAGGAAGCGATGTCCATTTTGAATAGGGTTGAAGAAGGTGTCAACAAGCCGCGTCCAAAGATACTGTTTGAGGCAGGCGAGGTTGTCCGGGTCGTAGATGGCCCATTTAAAGATTTTAATGGTGTGGTTGAAGAAGTTAACTACGAAAAAAACAAGTTAAAGATTTCAGTGCTTATTTTTGGTCGTTCCGCGTCTGTTGAGTTAAGCTTCAACCAGGTTGAAAAAAGCTAATTTTTTTTTGATTGAAAGATGTTGAGCTCTACCTGCGATCCAGGTGGAGTTTTTTTGTTCAGGGGAGCCTAAATGCGTTTGTACCCACCTATGGAGTAAATAATGGCTAAAAAAATAACGGCATATATAAAGCTGCAAGTGAAAGCGGGTGAGGCGAATCCAAGTCCTCCGGTTGGTCCTGCGTTAGGTCAGCGTGGTGTCAACATTATGGAATTCTGTAAGGCGTTTAATGCCAAGACCCAGGATGTCGAAAAAGGCTTGCCTTTGCCGGTAGTTATTACCGTTTACAGTGATCGTAGTTTTACCTTTATTACCAAGACACCTCCAGCTTCCGTATTGTTAAAGAAAGCTGCTGGCATAAAGAGTGGTAGCAGTAATCCTAATACCAAAAAAATTGGTACCGTGACAGTTGCGCAGTTGGAAGAAATTGCCAAAACCAAAATGGAAGATTTGAATGCTGCCAGTTTGGATGCTGCCGTAAAAACAATTGCTGGCAGCGCGCGTAGTATGGGCCTGAATATAGAGGGATTATAATGGCTAAGTTATCAAAAAAAGCGAAGCTGATTAGACAAAAAGTCGATAGAACAAAACAATATTCCGTTACTGATGCGGTTCAATTGTTGAAAGAGCTGACAACAGCAAAATTTAGTGAATCCATTGATGTGAGCGTCAATCTGGGCGTTGATCCACGTAAATCAGATCAAAACGTGCGTGGCGCGACAGTGTTGCCGAACGGTACTGGTAAGACAGTAAGGGTGGCAGTCTTTACCCAGGGCGCTAATGCGGACGCAGCCAGAGCGGCAGGCGCTGACATAGTCGGCATGGACGACTTGGGCGATTTGGTTAAAAAAGGCGAAATGAATTTTGATGTGGTTATTGCCTCTCCAGATGCTATGCGCGTTGTCGGACAATTAGGCCAAATATTAGGCCCTAGAGGATTAATGCCTAACCCTAAAGTGGGTACGGTTACTCCCGATGTGGCTACGGCTGTAAAAAATGCTAAATCAGGTCAGGTACGTTATCGTACCGATAAGGCCGGCATTATTCATTGTACTTTAGGCAAGGTAGCGTTTGATGCTGAAGCTATTCAAGGTAATTTAGAAGCATTGCTTGCTGATTTGAAAAAAATGAAGCCTGTTGCCGCTAAAGGTGTTTACATTAAGAAGATTACTTTATCTTCAACAATGGGGCCTGGTTTGTGGCTAGATCAAAGTGGCCTTGTTAGTTAAAGTTTCTGTAAAGAACTTTGGGTTGTCGCTTTAGCGGCGATCGTCAAAGATCGTAGGTGTTGAAAAACTTAATTTCCTACGTAGACGGTTCGCCCACCCAGTATAGGTGGGGTATGCCGTAAGGGGCATCCTGTATTAAGGATGTATTTAGTAATTCAGAGATACAGGAGAATTTGTGGCTCTAAATTTAGATAGTAAAAAAGCTGTCGTGGAAGAAGTCGCTGAATATGCTGCGAAGGCACATTCTGCGGTAGCCGCTGAATATCGGGGCTTAACAGTTACAGAATTGACTGAGTTGCGTAAGATTGCCAGAACAACCGGTGTTTATGTTCGCGTGGTAAAAAATACGCTGGCTAGACGTGCGGTAGCAGGGACTGAATTTGAATGTATGCAGGAAGGGCTGGTAGGGCCATTACTGCTTGCATTTTCAATGGAAGATCCAGGATCGGCAGCACGGTTGATCAGTATCTTTGCCAAGACACATGACAAGTTGATTACCAAGGTT
>SBAV01000005.1 GCA_005239965.1 Methylobacter tundripaludum | reverse complement strand
CTGACAGTAAATTTCTATGCCAGCTTTTTTTTAGTCCAACCAGCCCAGTTTTTGGGATCTCAGACAAAATGACTTTATTCATACAACCCTCGCTTTAGTGAATAAACTACCTTCATTTAGTGTTAAGCAAGAATTATACCGAAACCATAAAACGCGACAATATATTGATTAATAACAATTAACACAAGTTTTCACTTCGTTTTTTGGCCATACGAAATGAATTTTTTGGTTCAAATCAACCACCCAATGGTTTATTTAAACCATTTTCACCTAGCCTATTTTGTTAGTCATTGCCACTTAAGGTTTCAGCGTTGTACGCATACGCCACGCTAAACTGTAAAAATGGTTCAATTAAACCAACTCAACGGGGCAATTCAACCATTGTTGATAACCATTAAAAAAAACATATCGAATATCAACATGATAAAAAATGGCACGATAAGTGCTTTTACCTCAATATCATTCTGTTGTTGGTGCTAGCTTTCACAGCGGCACCCCAATTCATCTAATTATATTTTGAGTTGAAATAATGAAAATTGACACCGATACGGCCTATACAATGACCGCTAAAACACCTGAGCCGCAGGCTCAAACAGCTACATTCAATCTGGATGACGCTATTGAAAATATAGCCCACTGGTTACCTGCACAAGGACCGATTAAGGATTTTATCCACCATAACACCTTGCATACAGTTCAACATCATCCCTTTCACCAAGGTGTAGCTGTAGCGGCGAAAATTTTTGGAGCCCGAAGTTATTTGCCGCTCGATGATTACCAGACACTTTATCAACAAGGCAGAATCACCCCATACACACTTGAATGGGCAGTCAAACGGTCTGGATTAACAGGCAAGCCACAGGAAGAACTCACCACCCGTTTATTTGAAAAAAATATCCACAGCCATTACCCCCCAATTTCCATAGCCAATAACGGCATTCGTAATGCCTTGCTGACCCACCTTGAGACGGATTTGAATTCACGGGTGCATCCCGTATTGTTTCGCTTACTGGGCAATTTTCTCGACCAGGGGATCAGCCGTTGGACGATGCCTAAAAGTGGCGAGTGCTTTTGGGACTGCATCTTAAGATTAATACACAATAGTTTTTTACCGCTGCATCCGTTTCATGACACCCGATTGCGTGAGCTAATGCTTGAAACGCCGGATCAGGTTATTAAAACCTGTTTGGACAAAATCGTCGGTGACGAATCACTTTACGAGCAATATTTACTGGAGATGTTGCTGGCACATCCTGGCTGGTCTGGCATGGTGAGCATGATTGAGCAATCGCCACAAATACTATTAGTGCCACGGCTTATTTCTTTAAAAGAACTGATTGCGGTCGAGCTGGCCTGTGAACTGGCATTTATCCAAAAGAAAAAAGGCGAGCACTTCCAAAGCATTGCCCAATTGCCGGAATTGCCCGCCATTCCGCGCTTAAACAGCGTGACCATGAACGCAAAAATACCGGTGCAATTAAAAGTATGGCATGAAGCGATGGAGTGGTCATTACACCTGGAACTGCTCACCGCGCTGAAAACGCAAGACACTCTGGCTGAAGCCATAACGCCGACGCTTAAAATCCAGGCACTGTTTTGTATCGATGACCGTGAATGCTCACTACGCCGTCATCTGGAAACCTTAAATCCAGACATTGAAACCTTCGGGGCTGCCGGATTTTTCGGTATCGATTTTCTGTATCAAGGTCTGGATGATGCTTATCCGGTTGCCCAATGCCCCGTGGTTATTACCCCCAAACATTTGGTGATGGCATCCGGCACGCCACCCAAACCCAAGGACAGTGATTTCTCCAACATGCACTTTACGGCGCATTCTCTGTTGCGGGGTTGGCTGTTTACCCAAACCTTAGGCATAGGTTATGCCATTCGTTTGGCCTGGAATGTATTTAGCCCGGCTTCGTCTGTGCCGAAAATAAAAACATTAAGTGAAGTCGAAGCCCACTCCAAACTGCATTTGCTAAGGGAATCAGATCAGCCTACAGAAGATGGCTACTTACTGGGCTTTTCATTTACGGAAATGGCCGATCGCGTAGGCGGCCTGTTGACCAATATTGGTTTGACTGAAAATTTTGCCTCCCTGGTCGTCATTGTTGCGCACGGTTCCAGTAGTGTTAATAACCCACACTTCGCGGCTTATGATTGTGGTGCCTGTTCTGGCAAACCGGGTTCGCCGAATGCCCGCGCCTTCGCCTGGATGGCAAATCATGAATCGGTACGAAAAATATTGCGCGAACGCGGTATTGATATTCCCACCAACACCCGCTTTATTGCCGCCTTACACAATACCAGCCGCGATGAAGCCACTTATTTCGACACCGAGCCGCATGAAACATTCACTTTTAAAGCTTTGGAAGCTTTCAAGGAAACCATGCAGCAAGCATTGGAACTAAACGCCAAGGAACGTTGCCGCTGGTTTGAATTAGCCCCCAAAGCCAGCAAAAGAACACACCAGCATGTCCGAGCCCGCGCCTCTTCGATCTTTGAGCCCAGGCCCGAATACAATCATTCCAATAATCTTTATTGTGTGGTTGGCAAACGGGAACTGACCCGGAATTTGTTTTTGGATAGACGCGCTTTTTTGCATTCTTACGCCCCTGAAACTGATACAGAAGGGTTGGTTATGTCCAAAATACTGGGCGCTATTATTCCAGTCTGTGGCGGTATTAATCTCGAATATTTTTTTTCCAGAATTGATAATTCGGTCTACGGTGCCGGCACCAAGCTGCCGCATAACGTCATCGGCTTGCTGGGTGTTGCCAATGGCGTGGAAGGCGATTTGCGTACCGGTTTGCCGCAACAGATGATCGAAGTGCATGAACCAGCGCGCTTATTGATCGTCATCGAACAAACACCAGGCATTATCGACAAGGCCTTGGCTAAAATCGGGGATCTTAAAGAATGGCTGGATAACGAATGGGGGCGCGTTGTCGCCTGCGACCCTAATGACAAAGAATTTTCTTTGTATTCATCCACGGGTTGGCAAGCGGTCGTTTTGCCTTCAGATGCAACCACGCCTTTATTTACGTACCCAGAACAGGTATTTGAGATTCAAAATCAAACCATACCTGCACATCAATTGAGTCGGAAGCCCTCATGAACGGACTTATTCTCACCTGCCAATTTATACCGCTATTGGGCTTTTTATTGGTGTTTTTATCGCCTAAAAACGAAAAAATAATTTCAACCCTTAGCGCCTGGATTACCCACACCACCGGCTTAAGCATTATTGCCTTAGTGATGATAAGCGCCAGCAAGGGCTTTCCAAGCTATGAATTTGAATGGTTTACCCTGTACGAAACAGCCGATTACCAGTTTCCCATTCTGTTTTACCTCGATAAGGTAGGCGCTGTTTACTTACTGTGCGTGTGGGTCATCTTTTCTATCATTATCAAGTACTGCCGTTGCTATCTGCATAGAGAAACCGGTTACAAACGCTTTTTCCTGAACATATTCGGCTTTCTATTCGGGCTTAACCTGATTATCCTGTCTGGCTCCATCGATATGCTGTTTGCCGGTTGGGAAATAGTCGGCATATCCTCCTTCATGCTGATTGCTTTCTACCGGCATCGCGTTCAACCCATAAGAAACGCATTACGGGCTTATAGCATCTACAGATTCTGCGATATCGGCTTGCTGCTGGGTACCTGGATGAGCCATATGTTGTTCCATGAAAGCCCGCACTTCAGCCAAATGGCCAGTTTATCCGAAGGTAATATACTTGCCTCCTTAGGCTATGGTGAACTGTCGTTGCTGACCTTTTTGATTATCATCGCAGCATCGGGTAAATCGGCGCAGTTCCCGTTCTGTTTTTGGTTGCCCCGTGCCATGGAAGGACCTACCCCCTCCAGTGCCATTTTCTACGGTGCATTGTCGGTGCATTTAGGCGTGTTCCTGTTGTTGCGCACGGATCCGATATGGAGTTACCACTATGTCACCCGCGCCATTATTTTTATCATCGGCTTGTTAACCGTATTCATTGCCAGCATTTCTGAAAAAACCCAGTCCAACATTAAAGGACAAATCGCCTATGCCTCCATCACCCAGGTCGGTTTTATGTTTATCGAACTGGCGTTGGGGCTGGATACCCTGGTGTTGTTCCATTTTATGGGTAACGCATTTTTCCGCTGCTACCAGTTGCTGGTATCGCCATCCATCATCACCCATTTGCTGCGGGTAGAAGGGTCTACTGATACGGATTTCTATATTGAAAAAAACCCAATGAGGCAGTTTCTGCCCATTTCCATTCGTAACCAGCTGCCGGAAGTTTTACAAAACACCCTGTATGTCTTCTCCTTGCAAGAAGGGGGATTGGAGTTTTTGGTACGCAATGTGTTGTGGATACCTTTCAAGCGTATAGGGGCTTGGATAAATGCCTTCAATTTATGGTGGTTGGGCTTAATGACCTTAACCATCATTGGCGGTTGTTTATTGCTGGTTAAGGGTACAAACATCGACATTAAATACTTCGCCATACCCGTATCGTTGGCAATGATTATTGCCTCTTCCAGTGCCTTTAGCCAAAAGCACAGCCCCTTTAAAGTGTGGAACACCATTTTGTTAAGCTACGTATTATCGGGCATTGCTGTACTGTTATTAAATCCCCACATTGGCCCTGATGTATTGATGTTTTTCTCTGGCATCTTTCCAGCATGGCTATTGGGTATCATCGTGCTACGTCAATTGCTCAAAAACCAACACTTCAATGATGCGCCGTTTGCCTTTCGGGCAATGGCGGAAACGCAACCACACCTATCGCTGCTGCTGTTTTTAAGCTTCTTGGGAATAGTTGGCTTTCCCATTACACCTGCGTTTCTCAGTGAAGATATCTTGTTGGCTCATGCCAGTAGCGAGCACCCCTGGTTTGCACTGCCTATTACGATTGCTTTCGTCGTTAACGGTATTGCCGCTGCACGGGTTTATCTACGCCTGTGTATGGGCAGGCCTAACGAAGTTTATACGGTGACTGATTAATATCTGTGAATTCTCATCGGCAGTTACAAAAAATCTTAACCCAATGTATCTGTATTATTTTCCTATTCTGGAATGGCATCGTGCAGGCACATGTCGATAACAACATGTTTGGTAGCTGGGGTTCTTTTACCCTATCCGGTAATTTCGGCCAGAAAACACCCATGCTTCCTATGTGGCGCTGGTCTGCTGCCAAGCAGGCTATCTGGCGAGATGATAGCCCACAAGGTTTGCGTGTGGCCGAAAATTACCTGTTTGCACAATTGGGTTATAGCCTTGACCAGTATTCCAGCGTATGGCTGGGTTATCTACATGATTGGCAACATCCATTTGGACGCGCCACTTTTCAGGAAAATCGTTCCTATCAGGATTATCTTTGGGTGCATCCATTAATGGATGGCCGCTTGATTGTTCGGACACGCCTGGATGAACGGGTCAACCAAAACAACGGTAATGTTGGTGTGCGCGTTCGGGAAATGATCCAGATCAATTACCCGATACGCACTATTGAGAACTTAGGCTGGCATATAGGCGGCGAAGTGTTTGCCTATCTTAACCAAAATACTTTCGGCGTAACCGGTTTCAGTGAAGCTCGTACCTCAGCCGGGTTAACTTATGACTTGAACGATCATATTGGCTTCGATCTAGTACTCAGTCAATCTTGATTTGTCGGGTATATTTTTGACCAATGTGAGACCTACGAGGTTTTTAAAACCTCGTAGGTCTTTGCAGCACCCGACATT